>NZ_FNGO01000021.1 GCF_900103135.1 Halarsenatibacter silvermanii
GTTGATAGATACATCAAAGACTATGAAAGAGTGAAATTTCTTGTCAGAAGAGGTATTGAACCCGCGCAAATACAGCATATGACTGGCCGAGGTAAATCAGTAATTGAGCAGTATATTGAGATTATAGAGCATTATCATCCCGATAATGGCAATGATTAAGAAGAAAGTTAATTCGATCTTCAGATTTTCATCAGGGGGTTAACCCCCTGATGAACCAGTCAACACCGTACAACCACGTCTAACCGCGGAACAGGGCGGACAAATGTCCTAAGTGTAAGTATTTTAATCGGAAGATTGACGCGTGATGTAGAGCTTAGATATACGAATAACGGCACGCCGGTTGCTAACTTTACGCTGGCGGTGGACAGAGGTTTTAAAGATAAAGACGGCGAGAAAAAAACCGATTTCATAAAAATAGTGGTATGGTCTAATTTAGCCGAAACCTGCGCCCAGCATATAGGTAAAGGCCGGCTGGTGGCGGTTGACGGAAGATTGCAGATAAACAAAAGAAAAACCGAGGACCGGACTTATACCAACCCCGAGGTAGTGGCGAACGAGGTAAGATTTTTGGACTGGCCCGACGATAAACCCGCCGCGCCGCAAAATCAATCCGCGCAACAAAAGATGCCCGCCAAACAAACCGCCGGCCCGGCTCCCGCAAATAAGGCAGCCGATGAACTGGCTGACATGGATCTCGATGCGCCTTTTTAAAGCTTTTTGAAATATGTGGGGCGGCGGAGGTCGCCCCTTTAAAGAAGGAGGTTGGAACAATGGACAACGAACCCAAAATACCGGGTGGTTATATATTAGTAAGCCGCAAACTAATAGAAAGTGAAATATTCGATAAGCCTCCGATGTATGTCAAAGTGTGGTTATTTTTATTATCGCAGGCCCAGTATGATAATTATAAAAACCTAAAACGGGGACAGCTTTTCACGAGTATTTCCGAAATACAGGAGGCGTGTTCGTGGTATGTCGGATACAGGAAAGAAACCCCTTCGAAGTCGGAAATATATAGAATTATTGATTGGCTACGAAAACGCGGCGAACGTGAGGCGACCGGAACGACGAACGAGAAGATGATCGAAACGACGAAGGCAACGCACGGCATGGTCGTTGAAGTCCTAAATTATGGGCTTTATCAAGACCCGAAAAACTACGAACGCAACGCCGACCGGAACGATGAAAAAACTACGAAGGTAGAACGAACGAAACAGAACCGAAACAATATAAACAAGAATGTAAAGAATGTAAAGAATGACAAGAAGGAAATAAAGACTTCTTGTTCGAACTCTGACGAGCCGAACGGTGAGGTAAAGTTTGGGGAAGAAACCAGGCCGTATAAAGCGGCGCTTTATCTCAGAAATAAAATAGAGGAAGGACCGGTTAAACAGCCCCTGCCCGAGCCGACTCCGGAAGAACTTGAAAAATGGTCTGCGGAAATGGATAGGCTAAATCGTTTAGGTCCTGTTGGCGCAAATAAGTCGGATGACTTTGGTTATAGCTGGGAAGAAATCTCTAAGTTAATAGATTGGTGTCAGCAAGATAATTTTTGGCAGCAAAATATATTGTCGGCCCCGAAGTTTAGAAAACAAATTCAAAAGCTGGAATCGCGTATGAAAGAAAATGGAGAGGTTGAAATCGAGGAATATAATAATGAGATGAAAATGACACCTTATCAGCAGGAACAATTAGACGCCATTCAATAAACCCGGGGAGGAGGCGGTTAAAAATGAAAAACAAAGAACTGGAATTAGGTCTGATGAACTCGATAATACAGCGGCCGGCGGTGCTTGACGATATGGCCGAGGGTCTGCACGAAGAATTATTTACAGACCGGTTTGCCCGGGATCTATACAATATATCGATCCAGGATTATAACAGCGAGGGTAAAGTATCGCGCAGCAAGATTATGATGTTCGTACGGGATAAGTATCCGGCCCGGGCCGACGAACTTCTCTCCAGCGTATATGCTATGCCGGGCGAAGTAGAGAAAATGGCCGACGAGCTTAAAAATTATTATAACCAGCGTATTTTGCATAAAACCTATAAGGAATCTTATAAGTATGTGCAGGATCACGATCTCGGTGTTAACAAGCGCAATTCGAATGTGCAGGACGCTATAATGGCGGTTACAAACCAGTTTTTGGACGAGGGGAAGATGATTTATAACGCGGAAGAAGTGGCAATTTCCTGCTTAAAAAATCTTCACGAAAGACAGGAAGGTAAAACCCAGGAAAGACTTAGAACCGGCATGAAGGACCTGGATGGATTTTTAGCGGGCGGTTTTAAACGACAGAACCTATCAGTTTTGGCGGGCGGGACAAGTATGGGTAAGACGGCGTTCGCTTTAAATGTGGTGAGAAATATTTTATCAGCTACCGATCACCCGGTCTTTTTCGTATCGATGGAGATGGCAAAAGAAGAATTAATGGACAGACTTTTGGTGCAAAAAGCTAAGGTCAACGCGGATGATTATAACGCGATTAATGAAGATAATAAAAACCCGCTGCCAGATAATATGCGGGAAAGTATAGAGGTCGCGCGAAACTGGGTGCATAATAAAGATTTTTTAATCACCGATCAGCGCGGTATTGAAGTCCGGAATATTAAAACTTTATGCAGACAGGCTCACAACAAGTTCGAAAACGGCTTAGGTTTTGTGGTGATCGATTATCTCTCCGAGATTAATCTGGACGATGGGGGCAATAAAAACACAGCGAAAATTTTTGGGGACGCCGTAAGGGAACTCAGGAATATGTCGAAAGAATTAAACTGCCATGTTTTGTTATTACACCAGATTTCCAGGGAGTATCAAAAACGACAAAATAACCGGCCAAAAAAATCAGATTTAAGAGATTCCGGCGAGATTGAGGAAAAAGCCGATGTAGTTATGTTCGTTCACCGGCCGGCGTATTTTAAATTTCAGCAGTCCGAGGAGGATGAACCGGTGGTACAAAAGGACGCCGAGATTATAGTGGCGAAACAAAGAGGCGGCAAAGTGGGTTCGCTTAAATTTGTCTGGTACCCCGAGATTCAATACTTCCAGAGCGGGGTCGATTTTGGAATCAACGGCGAGATTAACTATCTCTCCAAAAAAATAAGGAAGGCAGGCGGTTAAAATGACAAAAACAAGATGTGAGGTTTACACTCGGGTTGTTGGATATTTAAGCCCGGTAAGTCAGTTTAACGAAGGTAAAGTCGAGGAGTGGAAAGACCGGGTGGATTATGACAGGGACGGCGGCGTGATGTTATCCGATATTAGCGATTTGAAAAACGGGCAGAAAAATATTGTAGGGATAACAGGCACCCGATCTTTTAACGATTATGACAGGTTTAAAGAGGTTATGGACGGGTTTAAAATCGACAAAATAGTTAGCGGCGGGGCTAAAGGGACAGATAAAATGGCCGAGAGATACGCGGTAGAAAACGGTATCGAGTTCGAGGAATTTCTGCCCGAGTGGAATAAGTACGGCAAGGCGGCCGGGCCGATACGAAATATAAAAATAGTCGCGGCCTCCGAGATAATTTTGGCCTTCCACGACGGCAAAAGTCGGGGGACGCAGTCGACGATTGACATCGCTTATAAAGCCGGAAAAACAATAAAAATATTTGATATAAGCGTGGTGAGCCGCGATGTTTAGGGATGACTGCCCCGAATGCGGGGCGCCCATGCGGCCGGATGGTAACTGCTGTGTCTGCGTGGCCTGCGGGTATTCACCCTGCGCTGACGGGATTTATAAGGACGAAGGATAATGGCTTATATTTATTGCAAGCGGTGTAATAATTTAATGCGGGATAACGCCGGGGATTTGTGTCATAAGTGCAAAAAAGAAAGCCAGAATTGCATTATAGGTGAGTTCGGGTATAAGAAATTAATGTGGGCAGGCACGGACGGAATTTTCACGGCGGTTCCCTGGTGTTTTAGGGACGATGAAAGGATTATTTTCAGCAAGGGCGGCTGTGGGGAGTGTGAAAATAGGGTTAAGGGGGCTTAAAAATGCTGACGATAAAAGAGAGGGTACGGCATAACCAGCCCGAAGTTTGGGAGGAAATCGAAAGGCGAACCGGCAGAAAATGGTCGGTATTATTTTTTGAGTTTGTTGAAAAGTTGCTGGACAGGCCGGTAAATTTTCTTTTGAAAAGGAGGCGATAAAATGGAATATAGATTTGTGGTACCGGCCGAGCTACCGACGCTGAACGAGATAATAGAAAAAAGTAAAATCCACTGGGGACAATACAGCGCCATGAAGAAAGAATACGGCAGGCTCGTGGCTATGTGTGTTGATCATGAAAAGAGATTTGAAAGCGTGGAGTTAGAAATAGTTTATTTCAGAGAAAACCGGCGGGTAGATCCGGATAATATAGCGGTGGGGAAAAAATTTATTCTCGACGCCCTTGTCGACTGCGGTGTAATCAAAAACGACGGCTGGAGCCAGATAACGGGGTTTGTGGAAAGCTGGGAAGTGGATAAGAAAAACCCGCGCACCGAAATAATATTAAGGGGGACTGCAAAATGAGATATAAATGCCCTATCTGCAGGATAAAAATAGATTACAGGCCGGATCGCTGCCCGATATGCGAGATACCCTTCTCCTGGATAGGTCGAGAAAAAAGTTTACCGGTCGTCGATAATTACAGGCTTGTAAGGGAGGGGAAAATTATATGAGATTGGGAAAATTGACCTTCGCGGAGTTAAACGAGTGGTGGGCGGAACGCGATGATACGGGCCAGCGCGAATACGGCAATACCCATTTAAGACGGTATAATCTTGTTGATGTTATCGAAGAATTAATGGACGCCGGAATAATATTAGAGCGGTTTGTCGATAGGGCCGAGCGGGATTGTAATATAAACCGAGAAGTGGAAGAAAAAGCTATAGAGGGCGCCGATAGACTGATTTTTGTGGTAAGTGCGCTGATAGAAAGTGTCTGCGATCTCGATAGATCCTTGCCCGAGGAGCTTGTATCTGACGAGCTGGGCGGCGATAGAGTTTGGTTTAAATCAAAAGAGGGGGGTCAATAATGGAAAAATTACTGGAAAGATTATACGAAAGAGAATACCAGCTTAGAGTTAAATTTGAGCATAGCCGACAGCCCTATATGGTGGACTTAGGTTTTAATCAAGACGATTGCGAGGTCAGTAATACAGCCAATAATTTTAGATTCCGGACCTGGAAGGGAATGAATTATCAAAAATACGAAAGTTTTGAAGAACTCCTGGATGATATAAAAAAGACGGCCCGCAAAAAATACGGTTTTGATTTCGAGACCTACGAGATACGCGCCGGCTCTTATTTCCAGAGGGTGGTCAACTAAATAAAGGGGGCTAATTATATGGTTGGGAGCGGGCCGTGCAAAGAAGTCAAACACTATATTGAGCGGGAGTTATACGACTTCGAATTTAATAAGCGAGAACTGGAGGAGTTAAAAATGGATCTTACCTTAGAGCAGTTAAACCAGCGTATGGAGGAGAAGTTTTCGGCCAACAGTTCGGAGGAGTGCTATTCGGCCACGGAAGATACCGCTATGAATTTGCTGACAAATAAGATTATTATTCGCACGGAAAGAATTTTAAACGCTATTCAGCGGGTGATCGACAGGCTCTATCCCGACAAGAGGAAATTTTACGAAGTCTTTTACCGGCAGGGGAAAAGCCGGCAGAGAACCTGTATAGAAGTGGGGATAAGTATGGCAACGCTTTATAATTGGCGCAACGAGATTGTTAAAAAGACGGCAAAAGAACTGGGCCTTTTTTAAAAAAATATTATGGCCTGTGGATAACTTTAGAAAAATCTTAGAATTTTTAAGGGGATTTCGTGGTATAATGTGTATAGTGGGGAAAATAGGAGGCGGGTAAATGATAGAGGTAACTAAGGATAATTATAAAGACGAGATAGGCGGGGGACAGGCGGTTTTGAACTTTTTTCTGGAGGGCTGTCGGCCCTGCGAGGAACTTTTAAAAACCCTCTGGGAACTCGATGAGATAGTAAATGTTTACCGGATCGATGTTTTAGAGGCGCTGGTTTTGGCTCGCGATTTCGGAATTAAAGAAGTGCCGGCTTTAATTTTATACGAGAACGGAGAATATATCAGAAAGATAAGCGGATCTAAGCTGGGGCATTTAGAAAAAGAGGCGATAATTGAGAAGTTAGAAATATAATGAACTTATAATATATTTAATAATATAAGGCGGTCGGGGTTAACTCCCCGGCCGTTTTATATTGTGGGGGGGTTGCCTATGGAATGGCAGGAGCTTAAAAACAATATAAAAGATCTGGCCGAACTGGTTAACGAGAAGTCCGCCAATAAGGTGGCCCGGGATTTCGGGTTGGCTAATCACCGGGCGGTGACCTATCACTTAAAAAAACACGGTTACGAATACGAGGACGGTCTTTGGCAGCGCCCCGGCGGTATTGTTAAAAACGATATGGGCGATAGGTGGTTTTTAGAGCATAACGGCAAGACGCTGGAAATCAGCAAAGAAGATTATAAAAATATCCGCGATGATTACTGCGATGAACTGGGGACTGATTATTTATCTATCCGGGAGGTCTGTAAAAAGTACGGTTTAACCCGGGATGATTTTTTACTTTTGAAATCGGCTTTTAATTTTACCCATTATAATATTCATTATGTCGATGAAGAAGTGGCGGAGAACAGCACGGATGAATTAGCCGAGCAGACTTTGGAGGATAAAAAGCGCATGTATTTTGAGAAGTTAAGCAGTAAGGAAGTCGATTATTTTAAAAAGGAGCTGCGCAAGTACCAGAAAAAAGAATATTTATTCCGGCAGACCGCCGAGATGGTAGACGATCATTTTAAAGATTTTAGGCGCGGTTATAAAGCGGAAAAGATCGAGTACAGCGGCGAAGGCCGCCCGGTTATGTTAGAGGTGCCTATCGTGGATATGCACTTAGGAAAGTTAGCCTGGGCGCCGGAAGTGGGAGAGCATTATGATTTGAAAATAGCCGAGAGGAAGTTTGAATATATTATCGACGAGGTTATAAGCCGGGTTAAAAATCAAAATATAGAGCGCGTTATTCTGCCGGTCGGCAACGATTTCTTTCATGTCGATAACCCGGAGAATAAAACTTCCCGGGGGACAGCGCAAGATGTAGACAGCCGCTGGCAGAAAATGTACCTTTTGGGTATTGAACTTTTGGTTAAATCTATAGATAAACTGCGGCAGTTAGCCGAAGCAAAAATTCTTTTGGTGCCGGGCAATCACGACTGGAGCATAAGTTTTTATGCGGTTAATTATTTAGAGGGCTGGTTTAAGGATTGCCCCGATGTATATATCGATACCGATCCTACCGCGCGCAAATATGAAGAATACGGTAAAAACCTTATCGGGTTCACTCACGGAGATAAAGAAAAACGGAGAATATTTGGCTGTATGCAGTCCGAGGCGCCCGAGGCGTGGGGGCGGACTAAGTACCGCGAGTTTCATTGCGGCCATCTTCACTCCGAGCAGATAAAAGAGGATATGGGCGTTGTGGTGAGGCAACTTCCCTCTCCTACCGCGAAGGACGCCTGGCATTATCAGAAGGGATACCAGGCCATTCCCCGGGTACAAAGTTTTATCTGGGATAAAACGCGGGGTTTAACCAATATTATAGTTATCAATATGCTGGAGTGTGCTTTCGATGAAACATTGGATAATAAAGCGGGATAGTAAGTATTGTGACTGGCGGGTTTTGGAAAAATATTATTGCCCGGAAAAAGAGGATTCTTTTATTAATAGGGTTTGCACTAATAAAAGCAATGATCTTAATATCTGCAATAAAAGGACCTGCCCTATAAAAGTATAGGAGGAGAGAAAAATGAAATTATCAAGGCGTTTTGCTGCTGGGAAGACTCTTTCATGGGGAACTGTAAGAATTCCTGATCTTTTGGAAGAAATTATGGATTTTTGGGAGGAATTGCCGGAAGAAGAAATGGCAAGATTGGATGAGGAGTTTATAGAAGCTATGAATGAGCTGGTTGATGAAGTGCCGACCGCAATATACCGGATAGAAGAACAAGGAATTTCGCCAGATGAAGATGAGCTTTTCCTGTTGGATGGTCTTATGGTCATGTTAAATGATATTGCGCCGGTAGATTGCCAGTTCGGTAATGACTTTGATGATAGAATGAGATTTGCATTTATTGATGAGAACTTAAATATTTTGATGGAACAATGTCTAATCGAATTAGTTTTGAAGCAATTTACTATATCATATTACCTATATTTTTAATATAAAGGTTATATTGTTTTAAGAAAAATTGAATGTAATTTGAGATATGAAAATATTAAAGATTTAGACCTGTAGAATAAGTTATAACTGAAAAATTAAGTTCAAAAATAAATGAAATATATTTTTGAAAATATTTAAAATGAGATGGAAATTTAGTCAAAATTTAGTGCTAACATAATAATATTTATTACCAACATTAAGGCTGTAATAACTAAAACAATTTTTTGAATAAATAAATTATCATCAGAAAGTTCTTTATTACTTAAGGCAGAAAAAAGATTAATATTAGAGTAATACCGGGCACTTATATTTTCGTACTCTTTACTCATAAATTCTAGATTTTGATTAAGTAATGATTGTATATACGAAAAAAAATCTTTCTTTTGCCTGTGCAATAATAAAGGCTTAAATTTAAAATTTTGTTTTAAGTAGTTAATAAAACTCTTACTTTTTTGGATATCATTTATGAAATGAGGAACAATTGATTCTATCCAAGAAAATTCATTTTCAAGATTTTTAATTTTACTATAATCTTCTTGAAATTCGGAAAATGAAACCTGTGTTAATTCGTCTCTGGTTTTGTATAAATATTTCAAAAAAACTTCTGATATATAAAAGAAAACCCAAGGAATTAGTATGCGAGAAACTTTGTCATCAATAAACAAAGGAATTTTGTAACTTGTCATATCTCCACCTATATCATGGAGTAGTTTGTTGTTAGAATCAATAATTTTTTCTTTATTTCCTGCCAAAATTAATTTGCGACGTTTGTCATCCTCATATTTTTGATAGGGATGTGTTAAATACAATCCTGTTGTATTTTCAAAATTCCAGCTATTAAATTTTTCGTTTAAGCCTAATGTTTTCATATATTTGGGTTCATTTTTTATGGGGTTTGATTGATTACGTAGAATTAAGTCGCAGACGGGGTGGTGTAAATTTTGTTTAGAACATATTCCAGGTGCTTTTTCTTTTATCCAGTCAGTAGCAGTTTTATAGAGCAAATCCTTTTCCTTTTCTATTTGTTTCTTTTTAATAATTGATGGGGGGTTAAACTTTTCGAAAGAGTGGTTTTCGTATAATGATTTAATATCTTGTTTCAAAATATCATCAAGAAATTTCATTTTATTTTTTCTTAAAACAAATAGAAAACTAAGAAAAGTAAGACTATCAAGTTGATGGTATAACTTTACTCGAATATATTCAAATTCAGATGGTGGATCTATATTAATTAATTGAGAATTATAAGAGTGTTTGGAAGTTATAATTCCTATATTTTTTGTAAAAATATTTGGTGAATAAATTTTTGATTTAACCGTATCAGCTATACTTTTCTCCCTAAAATCATAAATTTTGTTTTCATCAAATTCTTCAAGAGCTTTAAATAAGTTTTTTAAATCATTTGAGGAATATATTTCATGAGTCCAGAAACCTACAAAATCAAAGGAATCATTATTTTTAAGCAAATAATTTTTATTTTCTTTTTTATATTGCCCCCAAAACTCTTGTTTTTCTTCATTAGAAATATCAGTATTATTGTCATTTTTATTGTCCTTCTGATTATTGTTAATAAGGTTTATTATGTGTTTAAATCTTTCCATTATTTTCCCTCCATTAAAAACCAAATTTAAAAGGATCTCATTTTATATTTTAGCAAAAATTTTACCTAATTTCTATTTTTAAAATTATAATAAATATAAACGCTTAATTAAAGGGGTTAAAATTATGATTGAAATACACTCTGATGTAGAGCTCGTAAGAATCGAAGCTTTAATTTCATATATAAACAATCCTAAAGAGCATCCGATGAAACAGATTGAAAAGATAGCAAGCAGTATAAAGCATTATGGTTTTACTCAGCCCGTGGTTATAGCAGAGGATAATGAAATTATTATAGGACATGGACGCGTGCAGGCCGCGAAGAAGTTAGGGCTGGAGGAAGTGCCGGCTATAAAACGCGATGATCTATCGGAGGCAGAGATAAGGGCCTTACGCATAGCAGACAATAAGGTGGCCGAGAGCGAATGGAATATGGAGCAGTTATCAGAAGAACTGGAATTACTTGAGATGGATGATATACCGCTGGAAGATGTTGGGTTTAGCGAAGAAGATATTGAAGAATTTGATTTTGGTGGCGGGCAGGAAGTAGTCGAAGATGACTTTAATGAGGAAGTGGATAAAGATGAGCCTGCTATAACCGAGAAAGGCGATGTAATAGAGCTAGGCAGACATAGATTAATGTGCGGGGATAGTACCGAGGAAGATGAAGTTGAAAAATTAATGAACGGGAATAAAGCGAATATGGTATTTACAGACCCGCCTTATAATGTTAATTATGGAAATATTAAACACGAAAAATTCAAAATGCGTAGTATAGAAAATGACAATATGAGTTATGAAGAATTCAAAAACTTTTGCAAAGGATTCATAAATAATATTAAAAAATTCACTGATGGATGTTTATATGTTTGCCACGCCCCCAACCAAGATGGAAGGATTTTGGGCCGGGAGTTAGATAAAGAGTTTCATCCTAGCACCACTATAATATGGTATAAGGATGTATTTACTTTAGGAAGAGGTAAATATCAAAATAAATATGAACCTATCTGGTTTGGTTGGGTTAAAGATGGCACTAACTTTGTAAAGGATAGAGATTTAACTAATGTTTGGGAAATAGAAAGACCAAAATCTAGTAAAGAACACCCAACAATGAAACCAATTGAATTAGTTGCGACAGCTATAAATCACGCCTCAAATAAAGGGCAGGTTGTTTTAGATTTATTCGGTGGCAGCGGTTCAACACTAATAGCAGCAGAACAGTTAAATAGAACCTGCTATATGATGGAATTAGACGAACATTACTGCGATGTAATAATTCGTAGGTATATTGCCTACCGGGCCAGCCAGTTTCAAGAGGTAAATATTAAAGTCAACGATGAGCAGGTCGATACGGATCTATACGAGGGGGCGGTTGCATGATATTTGTGGCCAATTCTTAAAGGTTGCGATTATTACAAATTGGATCCGGCGGTGGGACATGATTTTTCTACCCTGGAGGTAGAAATAGAGCTGGATGATGAGAAATTAATGTAGAAAAGGGGGGTTAAAATATGGCTGTGTATCCCTGGGAGGAGATATTTGAAAAATATAAGACAGGCCAGTACAGTATGGCGGAACTCGCCGCAGAATACGGGTTTAACCAGAAATATGCTCTGCGGAAAGCGAAAAAAATGGGAATTGAGAAGGGCGAAAGTAGAAAAAAGGTGGAAAAAGAGGCACAAAAAAAGGTTTTGGACTCCGAAGTTGATAAGGAAACCAAAATCCGCGAAGAATGCGAGAAAATTATTATCAATATTCGCCGGGCGACCGCCAATAACCTCTTTGGGGATAGGCCGGATTTTAACCGCCTCAAACAGCTAAAAATTGCCTGCGAGGTCGTGGTGCTTTGCCGTAAGGAGCAGTACGAACTCAATGGGATTAAAGAGGCTCCTAAACAGATTGAGCAGAAAATAAGCGGTGATATTTCGGAAATATTAAAAAACCTATCGGATGAGGAGCTAATGAAGGCGGCTGATGAATATGGAATTGACATCGAATAAACGAGATAAAATTTGCGGAAAGATAATAAAACAGGAAACAAAACGACTGGCGGCCCGGGACAAATTAAAACCTTTTTTGGAATTTGAAAGTAAAGGGGTCTGGAAAACGGCCGATCACCTGGAATATATGTGCGAGAAGTTGGAGGCGGTAGAGCGGGGCGAGATCGATAAATTAATGATATTTATGCCGCCCCGGCACGGCAAATCGGAAGTGGCCTCTAAAAAATTCCCGGCGTGGTATTTAGGGCGCCACCCGGACCGGGAAATTATCCTGACTTCTTACGCGGCGGATCTGGCTTATGATTTCTCACGGATTGCCCGGAACACCTTGTGGGAGCAGGGTTTAAATATTTTTGGCAAGGAGTTAGCGTCGGATTCTAAAGCGGTGAAAAAGTGGAATATTGAAGGTTATAGAGGCGGTCTGGCCGCGGCCGGGGTCGGTGGGCCAATAACAGGACGTGGCGCCGATGTGGCTATAATAGACGACCCTGTGAAAAACTGGGAGGAAGCCGCCAGCGAAGTTTACCGGGAGAAGGTCTGGAACTGGTATCAGACCGTTTTAAGGACCCGACTTTCCCCCGGGGGCGCTATTGTTCTTATTATGACCCGCTGGCACGAGGACGATTTAGCGGGCCGGCTTTTAGAACGGGAAGCTAAAAAGTGGGAAATAATTAACTTCCCTGCTATAGCCGAGGAGAAGGATATTTTAGGGCGGGAAATCGGCGAGGTACTCTGGCCCGATCGTTACCCGCAGGAATCGATAATGGACATAAAAGGAACAATGCTGGATAGATTATTCGCCAGCCTCTATCAGCAAAAGCCGCGTAAAGATATCGAGAACGCCCTCTGGAATTATAATATGATCCAGCGTTCAGAAAAACCCGGTAACTTTGCCCGTATAGTGGTGGCGGTCGATCCGCCGGCCAGTAACTCTGACACAAGCAGCGAGGCGGGCATTATAGCCGCCGGAATAGACCATGAGGGACAGGGTTATATTCTCGAGGATAGATCCCTTAAAGCCTCGCCCGGGGGCTGGGGAAAGGCCGCTGTAAAACTTTATCACGAACTGGGGGCGGACAGGATAGTGGCCGAGATTAATAACGGTGGGGATATGGTCGAGCATGTAATCCGTTCGGTAGATCCGATGGTAAGTTATAAATCGGTGCGGGCCAGTCGGGGTAAATCGATCCGGGCGGAGCCGATTGCGGCTTTATACGAGCAAAAGCCGCCTAAGGTGTATCACGCGGGCAAGTTTGAAAAACTAGAAAATCAAATGACCTGTTGGGTCCCGGGTGATGAAAGTCCCGATAGGCTGGACGCTTTAGTCTGGGCCTTATCCGAGCTTATGTTTAAAAGCAGGGGCGGTGGTTATTATACACAAAATTTTGCATAAGATTATATGTGCCGGCAATAGAAGGGACGGGGTAAAATGCTATTTGACAGCCAGGCCGCGGACGCGGTCGATAAAAGTTTGATTGAGTGGATTTACAATCAGGATAATTATGAGCGCCTGCAGCAGTACAGCGAGAACGAAGATTACTACGAAGGTGATCTCGATATTGAACTACCCGGAAATATCAGCGCTATGCTGGCGGGGAAGTTCGGTTTTACGGGAAATGTCTGCCGGGCGGTAGTGGACGCCGGCGTGGGGTTTTTATCCCAGGAGCCGCTGGCGATAGAAGTAGAGGCGCCGGATGAGGAACTGGCGGATTCAGCCGGGGAGGTCGAGCAGTTTTTATACGAGGTTTTCCGGGACAGCGATCTTCTGGTAAGAAATTATATTAAGGCTTTAAGGATCCAGGGGAAAAAGGGCGAGTTTGCCCTCAAAGTCCTGCCGGTGCTGGATGATAACGAAGAAGAAATTATCGGTTATAAAATTTCAGTATTAAGACCGGATATCTGTTTTCCTAAATGGGCTGACGAAGAATACAGCGAGATGGAATACTTCGCGATTAAGTATATAAGGGATAATCCGGATACGGGGGAAAAAGAGCAGTTCGCCCAGGTTTTATTCCCGAACGAAGTCCGGGAGTATTCCAAACCGCTCAATGCGTCCGATATAACCGGCTGGTCGAAAATAGATGAGTGGCAGACCGATTATGGATTTATACCGGTCGAGTGGGTGAAAAATAAGGAGGATGATAAGCCCTGGAGCGAAAGCGATATAACGCCGGATTTAAAAGATTTGCAGGACGCTTTTAATAAGTCGATAACCGATCTAATTTACAATATGGATAAGGATTCTTATAAGGAGAAGTTTGTTTTGGGCGGGGGGCCGCCCCTGGACAAAAAGGGCAATCCGGTTAATATCGAAAGCGGGCCGGGTAAGGTTCATTTTCTTTCGGCTAATATGGACGGGGTAGTGCCGTCGATGTGGGAGAGCGCGCCCTCTAATTTCCAGGGACTTTTAGACAGTATGGACAGGCTTTTGGATATCGTATCGGTTGTTTCCCGGGTACCTAAGTTAGAGTTATCGCGCGATCACGGTATGGGCGCGGCGCCAAGCGGCGTGGCTTTAAGAATAATATACCAGCCTTTTATAGGGAAAATTAACGAGAAGGCTAACTTAGTCAAATCAGCGCTGGAAAAGTGCGCCCAGAAAACGCTTTATATGGCCGAAACCGACGGGGTCGATATCGGATTTGAGCCGGGCGATTATATACCGGTTATCCATATACGCTACGGCCTGCCCGTCGATGAAAAAGAAGTCGCTGAAATTCACGAACTGGAAAACCGTATGCGCTGGAAATCGCGGGATAGTATTATGCAGGAACGCGGTATTGAAGATATCGAGGCCGAGAAAGAAAAAATTGCCGAAGAGGAACAGGACGCGGCTTTATACGGCGAAGGGGATAGGATAGACGAGGAGCTTGCGGGTATCGACCTGGATATCGGTGAAGAAATATGAGCCAGGAGGGGTATGTAAGGATACAGAAATTATACCGAAAGAAATTTTTACAGCATGAAAAGCAGGTGGAGGATCGTTTAGAGCGGGCGGTTATGAAATTTGCCGGTAAAGTTAAAGAAGAAATAACGGATCGGACTAAAGACGACGGCACGCTTGATAAGCGGCTGGCTAAAGAATTGAAAGACGAAATCGGCCGATTATGCGGCTGGTACTCCGAGGAGGAGAAAGAAATTTTGCGCTCCGGGATAAAAGAGGCAGCCCGGCTGGGTATGAGAGGGCAGGACGCGGCGGCTAAAAAACACATGGGGGAGTTAATAGAAAAGTATAAGGAAGATAAAGAAGTGGTCGGTTTATTCCGGAAGGCGCTGGCCGATCCCAACCCCATGCTATTAAGCGCGACTTACGGCGAGGGTCTACCGGATGATATCGCGGATACTATCTGGGATAACCGCTGGCAGGACGGGAAAAAATTGTCGGACCGGATCTGGAAACACGAAAATAATATGCGCCAAAATTTAGATGGTATGATCGAGAAGGGTATAAACGAGGAAAAATCGGCGGCGGATTTAAGCCGGGCTGTCGACGATTATTTAATTAAACCCGGGCCAACATGGCGGACGGATATACTGCCGGCCAAAACCGATAGGGCGACGGTTAAGTATAATGCCCTTAGATTGGCCCGCACCGAAACAAACCACGCTTACCAGCACGCCCAGAAAATGTCGGCGAAGAACAGCGAGTTAGTTAAAGGGGTTAAGTGGAATTTATCGATGAGCCACCCTATCGACTGGCCGCCTTCGGCCGCTTATGAGGGATATCCGGAGATATGCGATTATAGGGCAGAGGAGGACCATCACGGGCTGGGGCCGGGGGTTTATAAAGCCGATGGTTATATACCCTGGGATCATCCTAATGGGCTTTGTTATCTTACCGATGTTTTGCTTAAAGATAAGGAGTTAATGAGGCTTTTGAAGGATAAATATTAGCTGATCAAAATTTGTAATCAACTTTCTATATATTTTGGTAATTCTTTATAGTAATCAAACTCAACTTCATTTTCTTCATTTTTAAATATGCTTTTGAATTTTTTTCGAAAAGATTTTAAATCAATATCCGGATTTATTAGGATTAATTTTTCTAAAGAACCTCTACTTTGTCTTATTAACCATTCGCTGTAAAAATCAGTTGGTGGAAGACTATAACCCCAAATAATTAATTCATCAACAGATTGAATCTCTTTAGCGGCTTTATTCCACATTTTTCTAATAAAAGGATAATGATTAAAATCTTTGTTTAATACAGGTGGAATGATTAGATACTCCATTTTTTCATGACATTCAGAACAATAATATGGTGGTTCATGATAATCTAGGGTAGGAATAACAGTCGAATATCTTACACAAGATTCATTTTGACAGTAAAGCCAATCGATTGAACCATGTAATTTTAGATAAGAACCTGATTTATTATTATAATTTCGGTATGGAGGATCAACAGAAAGCCCACCGAAAGTAGATAAATAATATCCTGATTCTCCTAATATAAATCTACGATAATAATTATCTGGCATATCACTAGTATTATTATTCTCCACTTGTTTTAATATCTTTTTTCTGTCCCAAATATTGTCTAAAAGTAAATCCCAGTTAAATGTAATAACGGTATCATTATAATCATTTCTTTTAAGTACCTCTTTGAGATCGTGATATTCAGAACAATTTTCCGGACTGGCTTTAGTTGAAATATTTAAAACCTTTCTAATTAATCTTAATAAGCTTTTCTTTATATTTTGAAATTTTAAATTTTTATTTCTTCTCATATCTATGTTTATTGCAGTCATAACTTTTTCTATATCAAGTTTAACACCATCAGATATATTAACACCAAAATTTTTATTAATATATTTTTTTAAATCTGAAAACCCTTCGTTTGATATAAGAAAATTTTCATTTTTAGCCTTTAGAAAAAATTCGTTGATCGATGGGAAATTTTCGTTACTATGTCCTTTTGAAGCTCCAGCGCCTAAAATCCAGACAGATTTTTTCAAGAGAATGCCCCTTTCATAAAAGTTTTTTGTTTGTCATGAATCCATTCTCTATTTTTCTAATCAAGTTAAAAATTTAAAGTAGTATTAATTTGAAATTATGATTTTTGCCACATCATATATCTTGTCTATCATAATAACAGCAAAATGATTTTTCGCAGTGAAATCAATCATTTAACTTTGAAAAATTTAAGATAATTGTTGGATCGTATTTGTAGAAATAACTCTTTTAACTATATATTTTAATATAAATATAACTCGAATTAGTTCATTTTTTCAATAACAGTCTAATCGGAATGCACAAAAACACCAAAATCATTTTCAGCTTTTAATCTACCTTCTTTTTTGATTTTGCAATTCATATAATGGTGTCCAGTAAATTCGGTTGTAGTAATTGCATATTTTTTTCTTTTACAAGAGTTGACTTTAAAGTTTGTTTTATTCTCATCTTCTGCTTCATCTCCTCTGTTATTAACTGTCCAAATTATTTCGTCACAATTTATACTTTCTAATTCCGGAGATAATTCCACCTCGTGTTTTAATTTGAGGTTTTTCGATAAAGCTCCACAATTGCTTTTATATTCATTTGTAAAATCATTTTCGGATTTCTTTTTGTAAAAGCATTTCAAACTAATATCAGATTTCTGAGGTTTTTCGATTAGAGAAAAATAGTCCAAATAACTTTCCCAATCAAACTCCCACATTTTATAAGTTATATAATCGTTATTCATAATATATCTATCATCTACTTCTTCTCCATCTACTATTTTTGTCTTCACATTAAGGAATTCTTCAGGGAGATCTAAATATTTGTTAATACTCTCTCCAATCATAATTTTTTTAGAACTAGCTCTGGATTCTAATCTCGCTGCTATGTCTGTAGAAAAACTCGTTGTGGTGATTTCGTCAATGTTTTGTATGCCATAATGAGCCCATTGAACTTCATTATCATTTCCGAAATCCAATCCTATTCTAATTTTCATTTTAGGCAAGTCATTACTAATAAATTTTTCAGACAAAATATTGTTTATATAGAATTGTAAGAAAGCGGAAGCATTTATAGCGTTTATTATTGCATCACTTTTTTTGAATTTTTTTCCTCCGAAAAAAGCAAGTATTGCGTCTCCTTGCAATCTGTGCACATGACCTTGAAAGGCTTGAATTATATCGATCATAGAAGAAAGCACCGCATTTTTAATAAGCCAAACTTCTTCGAGAGAAAGTTTTTTTGTTAAAAGTGTGGAGCCTTTAATATCACAAAATGCACTAACTATATAATGTTTAATCTTTTCATTGCCATCTAAGTCCTGAAAATCAGGATGTGGACCAATTTTATCAGAAAAAACATCCTCTTCGCCTATTAATTCCATTAAATTTCCACTGTTTGGTCTTAAAGGCTTAACCTCAGGGGCAGCTTTTTCTGCAATAAGTCTTGATTCTTTTTCAATAAAATTTCCTTTTTTATTATAAAGTTCTTCTAAAACCTCCCTGATCATCTCAATCACTCCTATAGTTTTAAATATTGGTTTCACTGTAAAAATTCACTTTATTGTTAATTTGATAGACAAGATGCTTGTTGTGACGGAGATTATAGTTTCGGATTTTAGGCTAAATGAACTTTATGCAGTGCAATCAATAATTGAATTATAAGCTATACGACAACACAGCAAGAAACAGAATTAGTAATAATGGTATTAGCACAAATTTTCTTATCCAAAATAAACTTTTTCTTATATATTTATATTTCATGTTGAGAGCTTTGGCTAAAGTATGGATTTGAATAATAAAATCTTCATTCATTTCTTTATGTGAAACCTCATTTATTTTATTGATAAATTCCTTTTTATTCATATCTGCAATAGATCCGAAAAAAAGCAATGAATTGTTATCTTCAGTTTCATAACCGCTTTTTAGATATGGCATAACGGCTTTAAATACATTTTTTAAGGAATTAAAAACCCCAATTATAATAGCGAAAAAAGCTGATATAACAATAATCTTCATGAAATCATTACTTTTAAATAAATTTAATATTTGTGTTGCTCTTAAAATTAGAGAACTTAAAACGAAAGTATTAAAAGCAATTATAAATGCTGCCTTATTGTTGGTGGATTTTATATAATGGTCAAACCTATTTAAAACTTTATTTACATAAACATGATTATTATCGTTGTGATTCATAGTTTTAACCCCTTTATGTACTATAATGTGTTTAAATTTTAAAAGATTAATATAAATCTTTAATAACACAATAAAGACCATTAATATAATTCAATAATTTTGAAGATTTTCCTGCCCCAACCGGGGGGCTATATAAATACCGAGGCAGCCGACAGGCTAAAAATAGGGAGGAATAAATAATATGAAAAAGTTACTAGAATTACTGGAGGAAAACGGCGTTGAGGTTACAGGTGGCCTCGAGGAAGAAATAGAAAACATCTGGCCGAATGAGGTCGATACCGCCGACCTTTTTACTCAGGAAGATGTCAACGATATCGTCAAAAAGAGATTGGGGCGGGAGAACAAACTTCACGAACAGGAAATAGCCGAACTCAAAGAAAAAATGCAGAGTTTGGTGGACCCCGAAAAGGTGGAGGAGTACGAAAAACAGGTCGAGGAATTAGAGGGAAAAGCTAAAGAGCGCGAGGCCCAGCTAAAAACAGAGTACGAGCTGGCTTTAGCCGCGACCGAGGCCGGAGTTGTGGACAAGGAGTATTTTGATTTCCTGGCGGAAAAAAGGGAATTTCACGATAAGCTGGTTTTAAACGATGAAGGCGAGGTCTGTGTGACCGACGGCGAGGGGCGGTTACTTACCGACGACGAGGGAGAATATTTTAAACCCTCTTACCTTATCGGCCAGCTTAAAGAGGAAAAGCCCGAGATTTTCGGATCCGCCGAGAAGGAAAAGAAAAAGACTACCGGCGCTACAAATCCGGCCAGGGGCGATGTGGCCTTAAACCAGCAGGCTGAAAAAAGACGCAAAAGAACGAAAGAGCTGGTTAAAGAGTTAGGTTATACAACTAAAAAGGACGGTGAAAATTAATGACTTTACAGAAAAAAGTTTCTGAGGAAGTAGAGTTTGCGGAAGTTTTGAAGTCAAAACACGCGCGTTATATTCACGGCGCGGTGATATCGAAGGAGGAAGTCGTTGCTGATTATGTGGCTCCCGGGGTGGCTATAGGTAAGATAACCGAGTCGGGTCATGATGAAGAAGGTAAGTTTTCGGTCGTAACCAGGGGCGAGGTTGCTAGCGGCGGGGTTACTCACGGCGCGGATACTATCGAGGTAGAGGAGGAGGCCGATCTTTATAACTTCGCGGTCGGCGATGAAGTGGATATTGTCGGCGCTGACGGTGAAAGTCAGAGTAGATCCGATAACGATCTTACGATCGTATCGATCGACGCCGGCGATAAATTAATTACTGTGGAGGATTTGAACGAGGACGCCGGCTCCGAGGATTATTCTTCGGTCGCTTATGTAGAAAAAGCAGATGGCAGTTCTAAAGCTAAGTTTATCTGTCTCAACCTTATCGATGTATCGGAGGAGGACGCTATAGTGGGCGGTATAACCCACGGCGCGGTGTTCAAAGATAGGATGGTTAATTATGATGAGAAGGTGGCCGAGGACTTGGCCGCTATTTCTTTCGAAGGCGAGGCCGTACAGGGAGAACAGGTTTAAGTATCAGAAATTAAGGGAGTGAAATTAAAATGGACAAAAATAAATTAATCCAGCTTGTAGAAGATAAGCTGGGAGTTGACTATTTAGGTTTTATCGAGGAAATAACGGATCCGGCCGGGTATATCGGCAATAGATTTTTGCCGGCCGAGGAAGCTTACGATTTCGAGTGGGTCCACGATATATTTGATAACACCCACGCGGTCGCGAAAATGAAAGCACGCGGGGACGCGGAGGCCCCTATCGTGGGCGGGCCTGCTGTCAAAAAGGTTTCCGGTTCTCTGGCACCTTTCGGGCAGAAATTCCAGGTTAATAAATCCACGCTTAATAAGATATTTAACCCGCGCAACGATTCGGAGCTTTACGCCAACCTCAGAAGAATACTGGATGAGAGTGCGCGCAATGTTAACGCCGCACTCAGCCGGGCGGAATGGCTTAGGTTTAAGTTTTTGGCCGAGGGCGAGATCGCTATTAACGAAGGGGATATTTCCCTCGAGGTTGATATGGGGATACCCGACGATAATAAACTGGCCCACGGCACTTCCGATCTTATAGCCGAGGAGTGGAGTGAGGCGGCCAGCGCGAAACCGCTTGATGATATCGTGGAAATCTGCGAGCATTACTTCACGGTTAACGGTGAGATGCCCAATGTAATTCTTATGCGCCGGGCCACCCTGCTAGAATTGCTCAACGCGGACGATACCCAGAACGATGATAATAAAGGGTTGAAATCCTTAGCCGAGGTAAACGATTATCTAGGTCGGCTGGGTATGGATTATCCGGAAATTGAAACTTACGACGAGTTCGTAAGATTTGAAGATGTCGACGGCCGACCCAGTACCGTCTATCATCTTATACCCAAAGACAGGGTTGTACTCCTTAAAGAGGCCGGGGGCGGCGGTATAAGTTCCGATATCGGCAGGCTGCTTATGGGACCTGTGGCCGAAAACGACTTCCAGCCCGGGATTTATGTGGATGTTTACGAGGAAACCGATCCCAAAAAATACTGGCATTATATGGCCTGCGAAATGTGGCCTGCGGGATATAACCCCGAGTATATCGTCCACGCTGATGTGTAAACTACGAGGGGGATTCCCCCCTCTTTTTTCTTTTTTTGTCAATATAATCGGGTGGTGGTTTTATGAATAAGGTTGAAAAATTAAGGGTACTGATCTGGGATAAATGTGAGGAGGTTTTCAGCGATAAAGAATTGGAGGAGTTTTTAAGCGAGCGCGGCGGCAATGTCTATCAGACCGCGGCCTTCTGCTTAAACATCGTGCTGGCAAACCCCGAGAGGATTTCCTCTTATAAGCGCGGCGGCGTCTCGGTTACTAAAGCCGATATAACCGCGGCTATAAAAGAATATAAAATTATGGGGAGAAAAGCCGGCGGGTTTTATACTATTAACAGCGAGAAGGTGTACGGCGATGGTATTAACACCGATAGATAATCCCTTCGTAAATTGCGAAATAGTCCGGGAGTTAGAGGGATACACGCACCCGGAATCGGGCGAGTGGATCGAGGGCGATATAAGCCTTATAGTTACCGCTGAAATTGATTTACAACCTAAAAGCGGCGGTCAGAGGGCGCAGGAATTACAGACTAAGTACGAGAGTGAGTATATAGGTTATCTATTTTTTGAGGATTGTAATTTTGTCGACGATATAACCGAAATTGAGCAGGGCGATATATTGCGCGCCGGGGGAAAAAAATACAGGATAGTTTTTGTATCGGCCTGGATTTTAAATAAAGGCGGGCATTATGAGTTAGAATTAAAGGAGGAAAAATAAATGAGAGAACATGGATTTGAGTTTAAGTTTATCCATAAAAATAGCGAGGGTGAGGTTTTAAACGACAGCGGATTTCTTAAAAATCACATGACCGACGATGGGTTCGAGCAAATGTACGATGTATATTTTAGGGGAGCCGCCGCGCCGGCAAGTTTCGAGATAGGTCTGGCGCAAAATAGTTTAGGGCAGGATTCTTCTATCGGCGATGTTATGGAAGTTACCGGCGAGGGTTACAGCGCCGAGGGGGTTTCGCGGGACGCGGCCGGGTTACCATCTTTGGGGTTGGATGATGGGGATATACAGGTGGAAACCGCAACGGTTCAGTTTGAAAATACGGGCGAGAGCGCCTGGGATAGTGCCGTCGACGGTTATCTGGCCTCGGATTCAGAACTGGTATGTTACCGGCCCTTATCGGCGACGAGAACTTTACAGCCGGGCGATACGCTCGATGTTACGATTAGAGTAAAAGGTCTGCAGCCCTAAGTTTAAAATAAACGCGCTGGGGTTGGAAAAACAACCCCGGCTTTAATTTTTTAAATCCGGGAGAAAAGGGGGAGTTTATATGACCGTATTAAACTTAAATATTCCAACATTATTTCCTGTCGGTGCCGATCAAGACCGGGCGGGGTTTCGCGTTTATGTAGAAAATTTGGATTTTAAAAAAGTATCGAAGGGTTAGAAAAATAACCCTGGTTTTAAAACCGGAATGGTTATAGATGGGAGGGGTTTGAATGTATGTGTCGGATTCTTATTTGAATACGATTAGCGAGGCCGGGGGAGCGAATGTCGAAAGCGTTGCGCTTGTTGACGGCGGCGGCAATGAAGTAACCGGCAGGAAAACGGTGCCGGGTGATTTTGAACTTAATTATGATGAAACAGGGGTTTGGCGTCCCGACGCGGATTTAACTTTTCAAATATCCGGCGGCACTACCGTTGCCGGGTGGAGGGCGTATGATGATCCTTCTGCCGGGAACGAGTTGGGCGGCGCTGATCTATCCGAGGAGAGTTACGATAATGATGGGGAATATACTCTGCTGGCTGATCAGACCGGGTTTGTACACCAGCTACAAAATTAATTAATTGTGGAGAATAGGATAGGTTTTAAACCTATCCTTGAATTTTAAGGTGGTGAGAATATGGCGGAAACTTATTTAAGGATAAAAAGAATGAGCCAAGTAAGTGGCAAATTTAAACTTGAAAGGACCGTTTAAAGGGTGTTTTGTGTATTCGCGGAAAACGGCTGATAGAAGTGGAGGGCGATTATTATGTCTGATGGATTAATCTTTTATCATACTACGGAGGGCCACGAAAGCCCCGAGGAGAATGCCTTACTTTTGGAACCGGGGGAAATTGGTACTAAAACTTTTATGGTTCGTCCATTTGATAGGAGATCGTTTTTTGCTATTACTTTTGTGGGAGAATTAAACGCCGATCAATGGGTAGAGATTGGAGATTATATAGTTCATATAAATATATTGGAATTGAATCACGCTGAACTTTTGATGCGGATTGGAAGGATGACTGAAAATTTTGCATTTTGCACACCCCTAACAGAAGTTGGCCTGGCAACCGGAACCGGGACCCAAAGTTTTCTTGCAGAAAATGTAGACATGTTTGCCGGCAACGAATTTAAAGATAGCGACATGCTTTTTATTCATTACTATTTAATGAGTACCCACAGTCAGCAAGAGGGTTTTGTAGAACTTCAAATCGGCACGACTGATGCCGCCCTGCAAACCCCGCTTATAGAATCGGAAGAAAAAAAAGAAGAAGGCGGCTCGGAAAACAATATAGCAATTAAGGTAGAGAGTAAAGGTTCGGCCGCACATTCTTTTTCAGATAATTTGACAATCGTATCCGGTTTAAAAGTCGGCGGCTTAGATGTTTTGGCCTCGGGCGAGCTATTAGAAATCAACGCGAGGGCTGAAATTCTTATTATCTTGACTTTAACAGAAAATTTAATGATTAACGGCCCACAGAAAACGATGAAAATAACACGGGTGGGTATGAGTGAGCCGGTCAGAATTAGATCACCGGGTTACATCGGGCGCGACGATATATTCTCAAGCACGGAGTCCATCTTAATAACGGTCCGTTCTAAAATTTCTTTAACAGAAATTATGGACGAGGCCCGTTATTCACTCACCACCGAGCAGGTCGGGAATACCGTATTGCTAGAATGGACGGTGAGTTAATATGGCAGAACTGGTTGCATTAATAGATATAAGCGGGGTAGGTACTCAAACAGAAAATTTTGATTTACCCGGACCCGGCGATCTGACGATAAATTATGAGTTCGAGGATGGTCCCGGGGGCAACTCTGCCAGGGCTTTTTTAACCCACGAAAACGATGGGGAAATCTGGGCGGAGGGCGACGATGATATATCGGGAACGGATGAATTAACCGGCGTGTCAGCCGGGGGTTATACGCTTGAGGCGGAGTCCGATCATGGCCGTACGAGCGCTTTTGTCGAGATACATTATGAGGCGGGCGAAGTGCCGCCGGAACATTTCGAGGAAATACTCGACATATCAAGCGTTAACGAGGCGAGCTTAGAAGATGATTTTGAGGCGGCCCCGGAACATTATACAGAAGAACTATCAGTCGGCGCTGGTTCGTATATAGAGATTGAAGATCTTTTTCAAAAAGCTCCAGAAAATTATACGGAAAAACTTACTGTCGGCAATACCGCGGATATAAAAGTTGCGGAAGAATACAAAATTGGCGAATTTATTTTGGCAGGCGCTGTTGGTTCAATCGAATTTATAGACGACGCGCATTACAGCAGCGTATTATTCGCCGGCGCCCGATTATATATTGACCTCGAAGAAAAGGCGGTGTCTAATTATGCGGTCTGGCGTCGGGTCGAAGGCGGCGAATGGGAAATAATAGGTTTAACCGCTGAAATCGAGTTCGTAGATGAAAATGTAGGAGAAAAAAGTTACGAATACCGAATAAAGCGCGATAATAACAGATCTAATATATCGAAAATTACAGTAACCGAAACCGAAGGCGAGAATTATGAGGAGTTTTTATCCGTCGGGGGCGGCATGAAAGTATTGCAGGCGGAAAGTTTAAAAGTAACGGACGGCCTTTTTATAATCCAGGCAGCCCAGGTAGATCTTGCTGATATATTATCAGCCGGTGAAATACTGGAAGTTACAGCCGGGGTTGAAATAGATAAGTTTGTTAAGTTAACTTTGCGAGAAATTTTGAATATCGGTCTTTCCGGTGATGTATCTTCGCCAACTTATAAAAGTGCGCTGGAAGTTTTACGTTCTGGAGCGAACGGGCGGGTTGTTTTCGATGATAATATCGTATTGGCTACAATGGAAGAAATTTTATTTGTTGGGGGCAGCGTTAAGGTATCGCGAGAGGAAAATTTAAAAGTAACGGACGAGCTTTTTATAAACCAGACAGCCCGGGCGGATCTTTCCGGTATATTATCCGGGAAAGAAATCGTCGAGATAGAAGGCTTAATAAAAACGGCAGAGCTAAGCCGGGCGGGTATGAGTTCGCGAGTTTTGATAAAAGGATCTGCGGCCAGCGGACTTTCCGATATATTATCAGCCGGCGAGGTGTTGGAAGTTACAGCCGGGGTTGGAATAGATAAGTTTGTTAAGTTAACTTCGCGAGAGGTTTTGAATGTCGGCGGCTCCCAGGAAGTAATAAAAATAACACAGGTGGGTATGAAAGAGCCGGTTAAGATTAGATCACCCGGTCGGGCAGATTTACATGAGGCCCTTTTAACTTTTGAAGGGTTAAATATAAGCGTTTTGGGCGATATCGAGGTCAAATCGGCAAAATCATCGGCCGTTATCGTCGAAGTTTCGCACGGGGCCGGGGTACTGGTAAGCTCAACGCGATATACGGCGGACGCTTTAACCGTCGGTTTGAAAACCGGGTTAAATATAACCGACAGGAAGGATATGGGCGAAGAAAGTTTAATTAAAGCGCCCGGGTCGGCCGGTTTGAAGGATAAAGCCGGAGAAGTGGATATTTTAAGCGTGGGAAATTCCCACAGTATAGATTTACACGAATTTATATCCAGCGCTCTATCGGAATCGCTTTTAGTGGAAGTAAAATCTAATATAAATATAGTGGATACGAAATCCGCCGGGGAAGGGTTGAAGGTTTTGGGTTCCGCGGTGGTATTCCAGCGGGATGATTTCAAATTATCCGAGATAATTAATATTGAAGATATAACAGCGGCGGCCTTAAAAGATTTGTCGGCTTTAAAAGATAAAATTTTGATAGACAGCTTATCCGGTGTAAGTTCAAAGGATTTCGCGGGTGCTGTGGAAAGACGCCCGGTAAGTTTTGATTTAAAAGTTGGTTTGGCAGACAAAAGAAAAGCGAACGAGGGAATAAAGGTCAGCGGGCCTGCGGCCATAAACTCGATTTCAAAAGTATCAGCGTTTGATTTAATAACCGCGGGGTCTGCTCTTAAAGTTGGCGCGAACGATACGGCCGCTTTTAAAGAGAAAATTATGGCCGAAGGATTAACCGGCGCGGATATAACAGATATTTTTATGAGGGCGATTTTGGAAGATCTGTTCATCGAGGCCGCCTTCGAAGGTGGAATAGCGGACAGGACATTATTGGCAGAAAGATTAGAAATAGCCGGGGCCTTTTTAGTAAGGCCGGCCGCCAGAATGTCTATGTTCGAATTAATGGGTGCCGGGCCGGTACTAAAACCGGGCTTAAAAGATACGGCCGCTTTTGGAGAAAATATATCGGTGCGCGGTTTAAACCGGGTTTTTCTATCCGACATTATAACCAGTTCTCTATTGGAAGAAATTATAATAGGGTCCGGGATAAAAGTTAATAGATCCGATATCATGACCGCGGGCGATAGTTTAGAAGTTAAAAGCCCGGGGCTTTTAGTATTTAATGACAGGAAAAGCGCGGGCGTAAGTTTAAATGTCGGGCAGAATATATCTATCAGCCTTGAAGATTTTATAAGAACGGCTATAGCTGAGCTTTTAAAGGTAAAAATGGGCCAAAAAGCTGGTATGGAAAGCGATATTGGTCTTTTCGAGGGTTTGAGCATAAATTGGCCCGCGAGGATCGCCTGTATCGACCGCAAATCAATGAAGTGTAGTCTTCTTATATCTAAAGGAGTTCAAAAAGCCTCAGTGGACGATATAAGGCGCGTACGGGAGGGGCTTAAAGCCGGTGTATCAATCGGGCCGGAAATTGCCGATATCCTGGGCTGGCATGAAAATATTGCCAGTAAAACGGGGATAAAGGTTAATTTAGACGCCTTTTACTTCATGATCGATAATTTAGAAGTGGTTAAGGTTAGCGGTCTGGATATCAAAGATATTTTGGCCGCCGGTGAAAGTCTGGAAACAGGCCAGCCGGTTAAAATTATTCTGGAAGGTATATTAACGGCTCCCTTCCTACCGGTAAGAATTGAACTGACGGTTAAAGAGCGCGGCCTGGATATGGAAGTTTACGAGCGCAAAACCGGGCTGGAAATAACCGAGCGCCCCGTCGTTACAGATCTATTCGAGCGCAAAACCGGGCTGGATATATTCGAGAGAATTGTGGAAGTTGAGGTGAGATAATGAAAACGGTTATAGAGGGCAACACGGTTTATATCAACACAGCTTTTTATGAACTTGACGGGGAGGAGCTGGTTATTCCGGAAAATGTCACGCTGAAAGTATACGACGGGCATGGCACTATTTTGGAGGAAAGAAAACTCACGGCCGGCGACGATCTAAAATTTGCCGCTGGCTTTAAGGTCCCGGAGTGCAGTAACCCTATCGTTATAGAAATCGAGGGGATAATAAACGGGTATGAAACCGTTGAACGCAAGGCGATTAAAGCGGTGAAGGTGAGGGATAGATGTGGAAATTGACGCTTACTTTGAAGATATGGAAAGACAGTTAGAAATTTTTGATCGGGCGGTCAAATCGGAGGAGAAGGCTTTAGAAAAGGCGCTGGAGTATATTGTCAGAGAGATAGTTAACTATGCTAAAAAGCACGGCCCCTGGACTGATAGGACTTCCAATCTGCGAAATAGCCTGGGCTGCAATATAAAACAAATCGGCGAAATAAAAAGCGGGACGAATGTTTCCCGGGCCATATCGCGTTTAAGAGCCAAACCCGTTATTGAAGTCGACGGGGACGATTATATCGGGGTAGTAAGCGCCGGTATGGAATACGCAATCCATGTAGAGTTAAAGTCCGGGTACTGGGTTTTACAGGGGGCTTTAGATCGGTTCGCACCGCTTATAGAAAAATATTTCAGCGAGTTCATGCATGTCGATAAGCTGGAGGACAAAGGCTTATTCGAGCAGTTTTTAGGAGATTAAACCCGCCCTCGCCGGGGAGAGATTCCCGCTTATATAGGAGGTTTTGTCATGGATTATAATTTGATTTTGTCGGCGGTACAGCATATTTTACTGACCGACGAGGAACTCGAAAATTTACTGGGGGAGGTCAGGGTGGTTAAAGGGCCGAGAAGGCCGGAAAGCTGGGACGGGAAAAACTGTTTTACCTGTCATGTATTATCAAACCCTCGCGACGCGGATTTTAAGACACACAACGGCACTTTCCGGGTGAATCATTACTGCCCTAATTATGCTGACGGCAATGCGAATGTAGAGTTGATGGGGAAGGTTACGGCGCGCTTAACAGAAATACTCGACGATGTTAAGCCGGATATCACCGGCTACGAAGTTTACGATTGGGCTGTGGAGGAACCTCTGGGACCGCTTTTTGACGCGCAGGCTCCGGGGGAGCATTACAGCAGCCTTTCTGTAAGTTTTTTTATTAAAAAGGAGTGATAATAAATGGAGGCTTTAAAACCTGGAAATATTAATGTAGGACCGGGGTTAACTTATTTTGGCGAGGAAGGTGGCGAACCTGTTTATTTAGGTCGAACCACCGGCGAAACCGAGTTTTCTTACGAAGTGGAAACTTTTGAAATCGCAACAGAGGAAGATGGACGATTCGATGAAATAGTCGAGGACGATACTATCTCCGTGACGGTACCGATCTTTTATACCGATGTAGAATCTTTAAGTCAATTAATACCCTGGGCCGATGTGGTCGAAGGGACCGAGGGCGAAAAAAGACTGGTAGTTACGAAAGCGGTCGGAACCCGTCTTAGCGATCACTCGGATAAGCTGATAATAAGACCTAAGATTAACGCCGAGAAGGATACGGTTGATAAGTCCGGCGATCTAGTAGTGCATAACTGCTACCCGGTGCCGGGACCTTTAAATTTCGCTTATTCCCGGTCGGGCCAAAGGGTTGCGAATGTGCAGTTTGTGGCGCTGCCCGCCGAGGTATCCGAAACAATTAATGGCGTGGAAAAATATCCGTTCTGGTCTTACGGCGATGAAAGTATAACCGGAAAAAAGGCCCCCTTTCGGGGGCTTTTTTTACAAAAATTTAGGAGGTTTTTATTTTGGCAAAAAGTATAGGCAGAATTAAAAAAGTAAAGGTGGATATAATCGAGGGCGATGAGGTCGTAGAAAAAAAGTATATAATCAAAAAAGCCGGACTGGGTAAGTACAAAAAACTTACCGGTGCCTTCGCGGAACTTTTAGGTCTGGTGCCGCAGGTATTGGAGGAGAGAGGGATCGAGGATACCAACGAATATTTAGAAAATATGTCAATCGTGGATATGCTCGATATATTTCCGGAGCTTTTCGGCTACGGCGTGGATCAGCTTGCCGAGGTAGTGGCGGTTATCCTAGACGAGGATGAGGAGTTTGTCAGCGAAAATATAGGGCTGGATGAGGCCGTGGATATCGTCGAAGTGGCCCTGGAAGTTAATAATTTAAAAGGGTTGGCGGCAAAAGCAAAAAACCTGCTGGGCGGGGCGAAAATCGAGGGCCTAAGCTAAACGGTGAGGATAGTTTTGACGGGCTGGTATGGAAATTAGTAAAGTTTACCGGCATGAGCAAAAAGGAAGTTTTAGAAGATGTCTACCCGGACGAGCTTGAGTATATATTTGAAGAAATGCGCCGAGAAGAATGCCGGCGATACATGGATTATTATAACCAGTTAGCGGCCGGTATGGTAGGTCAAACTAAAAAAGACGACAGAACTATCGAAAAATATATCGAAGAAATAATTAAAGAAATAAAAGAACTGTCGGACTCCCCGGGAGCGCCCGATGAAAAGGCCGGGCCGGACGATCCGGAGGAAATCAAAAGGAAATTAGAGGAGTTTACCAGCCAGATAGGGCGCGGAAGGGGGTAGAAAAAAATTAGAAATTTAGGATCGCTTTTATACATGATTAAGGCCAATAATAGAAATTTCCGGAGTAAAATGGACGAGAGCAAGCGGGACATGAACGGTCTTTCGAACGCGGCCGAGGCCAACAGAAGAAAAATGCGCAACTGGGGGCTTGCCATAACAGGAGCCGCGGTGGCTGTAATAGGGGCTACGACTAAAGTCGCCGGGGATTTCGAAGAAAAAATGGCTGAGGTCCATACGCTTTTAGGGCCGGAATCGGAAGGTCGGATTAAGGAGTTAGAGGAAAATGTAAAGGATATGTCGATCGCTACCGGCAAAAGCCTGGATGATTTATCCGGCGGTCTGTATCAAGTTATCTCAGCTTTTGGTGAAAGCGCGGATTCGGCCGCTATTTTGGAAACAAATGCTAAAGCCGCGGCGGCGGGTATGGCTACAACCACGGATTCGATTAACCTTACTTCCGCTATAACAAAAGCGTACGGCGATACCTCTGCCGAGGCGGTGGAAGATGTCGCGGACTTAGCCTTCCAGACGGTAAGATTGGGTTATGAAAATGGCCCGGTCGCAGAGCAATCTGCGGCATAAAATATCGAGTGAATTCGGTAAACCCTAATTTTGTGAAATCACAAATACGGCAATACCGAGCCAAGCATAATGGTGACATTATGAAGGTGTAGAGACTACCGCGAGTAATCTTTTTTGAAAGACAAAAGCGGCATGAGCGCTCGACGCCCTTAAAGGGTGATGATATAGTCCGATACCCGGAAGAAATTCCGGGATTGCAGGATAAAGAGCCTGTAAATAACTATTGCAAACAACATTTCCAGAATTAGCCAATTCTATGGGACGGGTGGCTCCTATGGCCGCTACCCTGGGAATGGAAACAGAAGAACTTTTCGGGGCTATGGCGACTTTAACCGGTGTAACCGGGGACGCGAATGAGGTATCCACCCAGCTTAGGGGTATTTTGAACGGTATGCTGAAACCGACCGACGATTTACGGGAGGCTATGAGTGATCTGGGATACCAATCCGGGGAGCAGATGATTGAAACCTACGGGCTGGTAGGAAGTCTGCAAAAACTTTACGAATCGACCGGCGGCAATAACGAGGCTTTAGGGAGTATGTTCGGCAATGTGCGAGCGCTTACGGGTATTTTGCCCCTGGTGGGCGATCAGGCTGACGATTTTGCCAAGAAAACCGACGCTATGCGCGAAAGTACCGGGTCCATGAACGAGGCTTTTGAAATACAGCAGGAAACTTTGAACGCTACAATTGACAGAATTAAGGCTTTAGGAACGGTTATTATGGTCGATGTCGGCAATAAATTTCTGCCGGTGATCCAGAAAGTACTGGAAGGGTTTGAAAGTTTATCACCGGCCATGCGCGGTGTTGTCACTACCGGCCTTGCTTTAGCCGCTGGTCTGGGACTTATAATAGGACCGCTTTTGATAATAGGATCTAAAGTGGCGGCTGTGGCCGTCGCCCTCGGAGGGTTGGGTGCTAAATTCAGCGGACTGGCCGCGCTTTTAAAAACAGGGCTTATACCGGTTATTAAAGTGGGGTTAATAGCGGCTTTAAAGGCTTTAGCGGTGGCTTTAGGGGTTCTTATAGGACCGGTAGGAGTTATTATGGCGGTAGTGGCCGCCTTTATTATTTTTAGGGAGGAGATAATCAGCGCGGTTAAATTTGCCGTCGAGGCTGTGGCTGTCGCGGTGGATTTCTGGGCCGATAAATTCTCCGAGATACCGGAGTTTTTAAGCGAAACCCTGGACGGGTTTAAAAGGTTCGGGCGGGATTTAATTTCGCTTTTTGCCGAGCTTATCGCGGACTCTTTAAGGTGGGGCCGCGATTTAATTTCAAACTTCACCGAGGGGGTACAGGCGCGAATAAACTACGCGCTGGAGGCTTTTGTCGATATGGGTCTGGCCTTCGGGCAATACTTCGCTGATTTGTTTGAGCAGGCAAAAGAATGGGGCTTTAATTTAATAACCAATATTAGAGATGGAATTTTAGAAAGGGTTTACGCTGTAATCGAGGCGATAGAAGGTCTGGGCGATAATATATCCGATTATTTTTCCGATCTGCGAGAAAGAGCCGTCGGCTGGGGCTGTGATATAATGCGCGGCGTGGCAGAAGGTCTTAGAAATATGGCAACGGCTCCTATAAGGGCCGCTAAAAACGCAGCGGGCAGGATAAAAGACGCCTTCGCCGGGGCGGTGGGAATCAACTCTCCCAGCCGGGTTTTTGAAGGGTACGGCCAGAATATAGTCGAGGGGTTAGAAGAAGGTTTAAGTGGTATCAAGCCGGTGGCCCGGTCTTTAGAAGGCAGTATCGAAAAAACTCTCGGCGATATTGAGCCGGCGGCCAAAATAATGGCGGGAGGAGTTTTACCCGCGGCGGATTTAAGCGGGCTTAATACGGGTCCGGCCGTGGGCGATGATATAAGCCAGGTTATCAATATGGATGTGCAGTATATCGTGCCGGACGAGGCGACTGCTAAAAGTGCGAATAATGATCTGATGAGAAAGCTAAAAGAAAGAGGGTATGGGGGTGCCTTTAGATGATATACAAAAACATGGATATGAAAATCGTCCGGGGGAGTTTAAGTATAACTTACCGGCGAAAAAAAGAGGTAAGGCACATTCCTTATACCGATTCCAGCCGGGTGATCAATAAGGGCAGCGAGGCTACAGAAATTAACTGCGAGATAGTTTCGTTCAGCCAGGCGGAAAAGAGATCGATCGAATATATATTGAACGAAAACGCGCCGGGCGATTTAATAGTTGACGACCGTAAATTTCGGCAGGTTGTGGTGAGGGATATAATAGACAGCCGGCCTGCTATTCCCGGTTATGGTATATGGATACACCGCGTTTTATTTGTGGCTCTTTCTCCTACACCCGTCGATAGGAATACGGAGGGAGCGCTATGGTAACGAGATATTATTACTGGGATAAATATGATCTTTTCGAGGAGTGGGTCGATCATGAACCGGGGGAATATGTTGACACGCGTTCAGTTAATACCGGCGGATTAAGCAGGGAACACTTTAAATCGTGGGAAGTTTTCTCGCAGGATTCATCGAGAATAAGTTTCATGACTTTAGGGGCGAAAGCGGGGAGCAGTAAGGTGGAATTGTCGGGCGATAATCCAAAGCTGACAGGCCGGTTAGATGAAGATCGTTTTCCCGAGTTTAACTTTAGCGTCAATCGTATTAGTACCGAAATGTACAGATCCAGCGCAAAAGTATATTATCACGAAAGCGGCAATTCTTTTCGACCGAGCGGCGATATTCTCGAGGCGGATATAAGCTGGATAAGGGTGTACGATAAAAGGTGGGATAGTTGGTTTACGGACTGGCGGATCTCTCATATAAGGGTTGAGAACATTAAAAAGCTGTCGCTGGAAAAAAAGACGGAGTATAAAACCCGTGATATTGGAAACTGGCTTGAAACCGTTTTAGCGCCGTCGGGTACCTATCCCAGAAAAGGCAGTCAGGGCGGTTACTGGTGGGTAAGGGGTAAGGAATATACCATCGAGATACCGGAATTAATCTATCCCGAGAACGGGGCCGATTTTGAAGAAGGGCCGAACCACTTCGAGTTTGAACTAAAAGAAAGATTATTCGACTGCCCGGGGAATTATCACGCACGGATCCGGGTGGGAAGGCGCTCGGATTTTAATATTACTACCTTCATGGCCGATTCTACCCGGAGCGCTGATCGGGGAAATTTCGAGTACTGGAACGGTGACGTCTGGGAAAGTTTCCCCAGCGGAGGCGTCGCGGGGGATACGAAGGTCAGATATACGGTGCCGGGAAGTGTCGACTGGGATTCGTTCGCTTTTTATTACTGGGACGCTATTGCTTATAATTCTGATTTTGGTTACAGCCCGCCGGCCCGGTACAGATCTTTTCTTAATCTGGGCGATACCGACGATGTTTATCTCTTACTGATAAACGGGATACCTTACCCGGCGAATAGGTTAAAACTTGTGGAGAGCAGTAACGGCCGGATCGGCCGGATGGATATTAGATTGCTTAACTATTAAGGGGGAAAACAAATGGCAGTTACAGCGAGGAAATATACGAGGGCAAATTATAACGCTTACCGGGGAAATTTATCGGATCCGGTAGACGGAGCCACGGTTATTAAGGTGGCTCTTATGGAAGAAAGTTTTGTTTTTAATCAGAATATCGACGATAACTGGGACGATATATCAGAACACGAGATAAGCGCGGCGGAAAATCCGCCCTACGAAGAAGGCGGGCAGGAGCTGGCAAATAAAAGTTTCGATGTAGAGGGCAACGCTGTCGTTTTAGACGGGGATAATATAATCTGGCCCAATTCTAATATAACCGCCCATTATGCAGTAATATACGACGCGACCCCGGCTGAGGATACCGATAAAAAATTATTGGGAATACAGGATTTTGACGGGGAAAAATCCACTTCGGACGGTAACTTCGAAATACAATGGCATGAAAACGGTATTTTGGCCGTCGAGGCGCTAAGCTAAAGTGAGGATGTGGTTTAAATGTCAGTAGTATTTAATCGAAGAAAGGGGACAACGACCGCCTATGACCAGGCGGTTATTGATCTTCTGGAGGAAATCGGTCTGACGGTGGACATTATAGACGACGATGGTTTTTCCGGATACGATTTTTCCGATACCGATCTGGTAGTTATAGGCGCGCCCGATTATGATTTTGTGAGCAGCCATACCAGCGAAAGTATTATAACGGGGCTTGAATGTCATGTTATTTCTTTCTGTCGGGGGGTAAGCAGGAACGCACTCGATATTAGCGACGGTTCCAGCTCGACCTATGTATCAAGTTTCACCGTCGTTGATAACACCCATCCGATCATGCAGTCTTTAGGCTGGGAGTCCGGCTCTTTTAATTTAGGGCCGGAGATGAGAACCCACAGAGTAACCTCACTTGCCGGCGATACCACCCTTATTATGAATAACGATTCCAGCGGCATCGCCGGTCTGGCCGAAAGGGTCGTAAACGGGGCCAGTAAAATGCACTTCGGTTATCACGGGGCAGATAATTTCTCGCAGGAAGGCGAGGATTTATTCCTTGAAATATTAGATTATTTAGAGTTAGAGGGCGCCGGCATGCTGAGCGTCGAGGCCCCCGGGCGGGTGCAGATTTTAGGGGATTTCCAAAAGTATGGCGTGCAGGCGGAAGTAATAAGAACCGTATCGGGGTCCTGGGAGGCCAATATAGCCCTGTGGCAGGTTTTAGGGGGCGAGTTAGCCGAGAGTACCTCTCTGGTTTACGCGGCCGCCGTGGAGGGTACTGTGAGGCTTGAGCCTTTTCTTATGAATCTAAGTTTTGCCCGAATGCACGGGGCCGATATAAAAACCACTTCGAGTGTGAAGATAAAGGCCGGGGTTATAAAAAGCAGCGCCCGCGTATATAAATTAAGCGAACTTCTCGGGGACGGGGTTTTGATTATACCTCCCATAGCTTTAAGCCAATCGCGCGCGGATGTACTCGTTGTGTCTATCGGGGTTCCGCTTTTGATCGAGGCGGAAGTGGCCCGGAGCCGCCAGGTTATTTTAGACGCCTCTTTTATCAAAAATATATTGGATAATTTTAGCTGGAACGATGAAGTTCTTTTAATTGTGCAGGATTCAGCCGGCGAGGCAAAATATTTTCGGGGGGTTGTAAGGGATATCGAGGACAGCGATAAATTTGTCGATGTTGAGGTCTTTTTGGCCGACGGGATTCTTTCCGAGAGAATAATACGGGAGGATTTCGCCGAGGATGATATCGGTATAATCGCCCGGGAAATAATAACGAAGTATTGCCGGCCCTTGACGGCGGAAAATGTCAATACTCAAACCGGGATAGAGGCCCCTATAAAAGCCGAGGGCAGGACGCCGGTACAGGTTTTGGAGAATATGCGCCGCAACTTCGGGATTAACTTTTATGTTGATAATGTCTGGGACGCGCACTTATACAAGGAGGAACAGATAATAACCGACGAAAATAACCCCTTTGTATTCGTGCTGGGGGAGGAGTGATAATATGAGTTTTGCCGGCGGCGATGGATCAAAAGAAAATCCTTATCTTATCGAAACCAGAGAGCAGTTTGAAAACATGGAAAACCATTTGCACGGCAATTACTTTGAATTAATAGATGATATTGATTTTAGTGGCAAAGATCACACCCCGATCGGCAATGATTGGAGTACGGATTTCTTTAGCAGTAGTTTTGACGGGAACGGTTACAGCCTTAAGAATATAGTTATAACTGATACCTCAAATGATGTTGGTTCAATTTTCGGATATATTAGACTCAAAAACGATGAAAAAGTTTTAATAAAAAATTTGCGCGCAGATGTCGAACTTATTTTTGAGGGGGAAAGTTATGCATTTCAGGCTGGACTCGCGAGTGAGGTGCTCTTGGAGGACAATTCCGAGATAATTTTTAAAAAATGTCATATAAAATGCAATTTTGTTGATAACGGCGTGGCTTACTATGACTATCTGGATCGGTTTGGGGCGTTTATAGGCTGGACAGAGGTTTATGATAACGCCTCCTTCAAGGCAGAAGATTGCTCGGCCGAAGGATATATTTTTGCCTTCCACGCTACAGCCGGGTTTGGCTTGGTTGAAACTTTTGGGGAAGGTTCAACGGCGCGGTTTGAACGGTGTATATCCAAAGTCGATATCGAAATTGTATATACTCGCGATTGGTTGGGACGGTATATAGGAGTTTTTTCGGCGGCGCACGCGTGGGCGGAAGGGAGCGAAATAGAATTTACCGATTGCGCTGCTGTCGGCAAAATTACAGAAAACCACAACGAGGAATTCTCTGCGAGTGTTGTCGGAGGGTTTAACGGGGGGATTTCATGGGGATATTGGAACGCCGGACCTATAATTTATAACAATTGTTATTCAGCGGTCGTGATGGATTTAAAAGATTGTTCAAACTTAAATTCTAAGTTCGCCCCTACCGGAAAAGAGATAGGGGAAAATGATGAAATAAGAGAATTTGCCAATGATTGCTATTACAATAATGAAATCCTACCCGACGAAGAATTTGCCGGCGAAAAATTAGGTCAGCCCCGGGATACGGCGTCAATGACTCACCCACCAAATTGGAATACAACTTATATAGGGTGGGACTTCGATGATATCTGGAATATAAGCCCCCAGCATAATGAAGGATATCCTTGTTTTGAGGGGATAGATTTCTTCCGGGCGGTAGACGGTTATTTATTGCAGTTTTTAGAACCACCCGAGGTCACGATAATACCGCCCCGCGCTAACCGAGTTATTGTAAAATCGCCGGAGGGAGAAGGTACGGCCGCGGTCCCGGGTTTATCCGCAGATTTAATAATCGAGCGTGTTGTTGAAATAGAAAACGGCGGGAATGAAGTATGCCGTAGGGTGGCGGAAAAAATATTGGAACGCTGGAAGGACGAGAGAATTAATGTCGAGGGAGTAGTTAGATTAGCGGTAGGCTTATCGTTCAAAGAGAAGGTTAAAATATATATAGAAGAAAGCGGGCTTGACGGGATATATCTCCCTCTCAAAAGTATAGAGCATGATGTTATCAATCAAAAAACTAAGGTAAGCTGTGGGGATATAATACTGGATGATGATGAACTTTTGGCCCGTATTTTAGGTGACAGAGGGGGGTAGAAAAATGGGGGATAGTAAGAAGGAAGATGGGTTTATGAGCAACGAAAAATTATTTAATATGCTCACCGATTTATCAAAAGAAGTAAACGAATTTAATAAAAATATGTCAGCACAGATCGCCGAGTTACATTTAGAGATGAAAAAATATAACAATATGCGGGACAGGGTAGAGGAGGGCCGGGTGCAAATTAAAAACCTGGAAAGGAAAACCGCCAAAAACCAGGCCAGAATCAACGCTATTTGCGACCGGGAAGAAGGCGGGTTAAGACAGCGGGAAAAAATAGCCTGGGCGGTGGCGATAATTTCAGCAATCGCAGCGGCCCTATTTTACACGGGGGTTTTATAATGAAATTCAACGAGGCGATAGAAATCGTATTAAAACATGAGGGTGGGTTTTCCGACCACCCGAACGATACCGGCGGCGCCACAAGGTACGGGATAACCGAGAGGGTGGCCCGGGGGGCCGGATACGAGGGTGATATGAAAGAACTCCCGCTGGATACGGCAAAGGATATATACCGGCAAAATTACTGGGATCGTATGCGGCTGGACGAGATCGAGGACGGCAGGCTTAGATTACTTCTTATGGATACCGGGGTTAATATGGGAGTAGGGACCGCCGGCCGGATTTTACAGCGGGCGCATAACCTTTTAAGCGAGGGACAGATAACCGTTGACGGGGCGATCGGGCCAATTACTTTAGAGCATATTAATCAGATTAACCGCAGGGATAATTTGCTTTACACGGTGGAAATTTTAAGGGGCTATAGATATTTAGAGATAGTTAAAAATAACGGGAGCCAGCGCGTCTTTATTCACGGCTGGTTTAACCGGCTCCGGAGCGTGGCGGGCCGGGGAGGCGAGTTAATTATAAAAGAGGGCGAGATAAGCGTGGACGACGCTATTTATAAGCTGGCAGATTTACTGGTCGAAAAATTAAAATAGGGGTGGATTAAAATGGGAGAACTTCTTTTAGGGCAGGTTGCTATGCCGATCGTGGTTTTTATTCTGGGTTATTTAGTGAGCCAGTTTGTGGCGGGAACTAAGCACCAGTTAGTCTTTACGGCGATTATAAAATTGGTCGAGGCTGTTCTGGAAAGTTACGAAATTGATGTGCCGGATTTTTTAAGAGAGCTGTTGGAAAAAATGCACGAAATCAGCGAGGAAACCGGGGATTATGAGGATGTAGTGCTGGACGAAATTAATCGGCTGGAAAAATGAGTAAGCCTGGACGAGCGCTTTTTTAAGCGTCCTCTTTTCGTACGGGAGCTAAGTAACGGGTACCGGATCCGGCTGGGGCGCAGCGACGGGGCGGCCTTTTTCGATGTAATTAAGACGCAGAAAAGTTTTGATATTGATTACAGTGGATTAAAAAAGTATGTGCAGAGTGCAGAAGAGATTGAAGAGTTGACTGAGGATATTAAACAGAAGTGGGATTTTGAAAAAAAGATAATTGAGGCGGAGAAAAAGGCGGGAATTAGCCGATAGTATGAGAGATCATGCTGTCGGTTAAATATAAACTCGCAAATAAAAGAAAAATAAAGATCAAATCAGATCAAAATGCATGAACTTTGTTATAAGGAAGTAATAAAATAAAGTTGTTTTTTCGCTATTTAGTGGGGATAAATAGATCATCTACCTCTGACCACTTTAATTCATTTTTAGAATTTTTGTAAAGGCTGAAGTGCAAGGGCTACGCCCGACCTTGACAAAAATAATACCAAAATGATTATTCTTCAATTAAGTGGAGGAAGGAAATTATTTAGATTATACTTCTGGCAGGTCGAACTCTAACTTGCCGCATCTAAGATAAATGGCTGTAAAGAAATTCTCTCTGGCCTGTCTTATTGATTTATATGTGAGAGGGATAAATATCTGAGTGCAGGAAAAACATCTTAAATCATATCTGAAATCTGTCTTGAAGGCTCAGATACATTATATCTATAAAATGAAAACACAATTTATATTTAGAACATTTGTTCTCCTCCTAAGTTGCTGGACATCTGAGAGGTAATAATATCATATTAACCTTAGAGGAGGACAAATGTCCGCATTTTATATTTATGTTAAATTTCTAATTGCTGAAACTATAGAATCAGAATTCCATCCAACAATTTCATCAGAATTTTCTTGAACTTTATCAGATATTCTTTCTGCTGCCCAAGGTCTTATACCTACAATAGGTTTGGGATCCTCAAATTCTTCTTTTGCAATTTCTATTTCTTTGTTTATCCATTTGCTGTAAGTTGAATAAACACCTGCTAAGACCAATACAACATTACATAATTCAATTTTATTTTTGATGGCTTCATATAATTCCTCGTCAGTTCCACTGGTATGAACCGGATCGTCTTTAGGAACAGAATAATCCCTATAAGTGAAATATTCTTTTTCATCTAACAGTTCAATTAAGCCTTCATAAGAATCTTCATATGACCATGAATGACTTATAAACAAATTATAATAAGCCATTGTAATTAATCCTCCTCTTGAATTAAATTTTATTTTTATCGACTAACCTCCAATATTGTTTTCCTAAAGGAGTTAGCCGGCATTTTTCATTATTTATTGCCGCAAAATACATATGATCAGCACCAACAGGTTCCAAAAGTCTACAATCTCGATACTTTTGCAAATGCTTAAAAATTTTTTCGTTTTTTTCATCACTGGGGGTGGCATCAGGTTCAAAGGAAGGGTCAAGATCAAAAAGTTCCTCCGGATCAGAAAAATAATCTGTAAGTTTTCTCAAAATATCTTTCTGGATATATGGCTTTGTTTGTCTTATTTTAGTAAACCTTGATACATTTGTTTTAAATATAGGCCTTTGGTCCCAAGCTCCTAATGCTTCATCAATATAAGCATAAACATTTACTAATTTAATTTCACCAATTACATCTGCTGCCCCCCCTTCTAAAGCGTCACAAAATAATGAAGAAAATATTCCTTTGCCTGAAACTTCATAGGATGGTTCATCTTCCCTTGAAGCTGACATGATGGAAATACCACGGTCTAATACTGTTTGATTGCCTAATATTGGATGTCTTCCGAAACCACCTGAATAACAGCAGTCTAAAATTATGATTTTTTCTCTTGCTGATGATTGTGCAGCATAATTATATATATTTTGCATACTAATTTCTTCAATTTCTGATGTATGACTATTTGGAAGGCAAATTTTATTGCCTTCAACTTGATCCTCTTTACCATGTCCGGAAAAATAAAATAGTGCGATTTCAGGTTCGCCACGATTAAATAACAATTTTATAGATTTTTTGACTATTGTGGAATTTAAATTTTCTCTCTTCGGTTTTGTTATCTTCTTTACATCGAAATTGGGACTATCATCTTCATTTTTTTCTAACAAATGAGATATTCTTAAAGCATCATTTACACAGCCGTTTAAAGGGTTTGAGGGATATTCATTTATACCAATAATTAATGCTTTCCGCACGAATTGATCACCCTTTAAGTTTTATGTTGTTCATAAATTTTATTTTCTCAGTATTATTATCTAATAAATTAAAACATTTTGCAAACGTACTATAAATTATTAATTTGTTTTTTAGTAATTAAATGGTAGAATATATTAGTGCTTTTAATTAAATAAATGAGAGGGGGAGGAATATAATGAAAATTACAGGGATAGTGAGAAAGGTCGACGAGCTGGGAAGAATTGTGATTCCAAAGGAAGTAAGAGAAAATATGGATATTGATGCGAAGGATTTCCTGGAGATTTATGTTGATGAGGAAACGGTTATTTTGAAGAAATATGAACCCGGATGTATATTCTGCGACATTTAGGATAAGAATATCTGCAGGAGCTGCAAGGATAAGTTGGTCAATATAACTTAAATATGTCAAAATTGAGATTTAACCGGAAGGGAGCTTAGTGGTAGATTTATATACGTTAGGAAATTTATCTAGGTTTATATTTTTTCATTTAACCATAAGTGCCGGTTTTTAGGCCGGCGCTTTTTATTTTTTTTATAGAAGCAGGAATTAAACTTGAATTATAGAAATCAATTTATTAGAACCTGTATTCGGAAAGTAAACTCGCCTAAAATGTTATGATCCCTATTAAGTCATGGAAAGAAATTTTAAGATTGCGGAAGAAATTCTTCCAAAAATATTAAAAGGAGAGCTCCTTTTTGATAACATGAAAACAAGGAAAAAAGAAGAAGTAAAACACCAAAAGAAAGGAGCTCTCCTACTTTCATGGTACTGCAAAACACCCCAAAATGTCAAGTGTTCCATAAGCTGG
>NZ_FNGO01000022.1 GCF_900103135.1 Halarsenatibacter silvermanii
AAATTTTGCCTTTCATCACCGTCCATATAGTGGTGCTGATCCTGGTGGGAATAATTCCACAAATAACACTGTTATTGCCGGGACTTCTGGGGCTGAGCTGAATAATTTTTAGTGATAAGGTAATTAATACATCTGGAAAGGGAGGAAATAATGAATTTAACTCGAGAAGAAAAAGCAATGCTGGAAGGTGAATATGGAGAAGGCAAAGCCCTGGCAATGGAAATTCAAAAAGCTATAGGGGAAGCATTCGGGGCGGAAAAAATGGCCAAAATCAGCAAAGCTCATGTCGCTTTGAGCAATCAGGAAGCTGATCTCTGGTTTGCTGAGAAGATGTTAAAAAAAGGAGCTGAGTGTGAAATTCCCCCGACGGTAAACCCCCCCTATAATCTGGAGTATTTTCAGGAGCAGGGCATTGAATTTACCGAAAAGGAAGTTGAAATAATAAACCGAACCAGAGATGCCTATAGAGATATTGGAGCAATATTAACCTATAATTGCACCCCCTATCTGGAAAAAAACATACCTGCTTTCGGTGAAGTTGTGGCTTTTTCTGAATCCAGTGCTACCCCCTATATCAATTCTGTCTACGGAGCCAGAACGAACAGAGAATCCTCTCAAAGCGCTCTCTGTGCTGCGGTCACCGGCAGAACCCCGTTATATGGGCTTTTGCTGGAGGAGAATAGAAAAGGAGATGTGCTGGTAGAGGTTGAAGCCGAGGTGAAGACCGATTTTGATTATCAGCTGCTGGGATATACTATTCCCGAAAAAATAGGTTATGAAGATATTATCCCTGTGCTCACCGGTCTGAATGATGATATAAGCGAGGAGAGCTTGATGAATTTCGGGGCTCAATTAAATACTTCGGGAGCGGTGTCGATGTATCACATAGTGGGGATAACTCCGGAAGCAGATACACTTAAAAAAGCTTTTAAGGGAGGCGAGCCCGAAAAAAAGGTAGAAATTACGGCGGAGGATCTCTCCCGCACACATAAAAAAATGTCATCATCGGAAAGCGAAATAGAATTCGCGCTGATGGGATGTCCTCATCTCACAATAGAACAGGTAGGAAATATTGTTGATACTCTTGCAGGTCGCAGTTTTTCGGTGCCTTTCTGGATCTGCACTTCCAATATGACACGCAATCTGGCGGAAAAAATGGGTTATTTAGAAGAAATAGAGAGGGCAGGAGGCCATATAGTAACTGAAACCTGTATAGATCAGCCCTGCTGGAAATTTTTGCGGGATAAAAAAGGCGTTACGAATTCTCCCAAATGCGCTTATTATACAAAAAGACGCGATCTGGAATTTGAAATAGTCGAACTGGAAAAATGTGTAGAAGCAGCAGTTGAGGGGGGATTACAATGAATAAGTTTAAATGTCGAGAAATTTCAGCAGGTCAGGCAGAAGGGGAAGTTCTCTTCTCCAGCAGCCCGCTTTGCTTTTATCTGGTGGAGCCGGCAGAAGGGATCGTTATAGAAGAAGGGCATGATCTGGAGGGAAAGGATATTTCGGGAAAAATTCTGGCTTTCCCCGGAGGGAAAGGAAGCTCGGTGGTCCAGGCTGACGGCTTATACCAGCTTATGATCGAAGACAATGCTCCTGCTGGTTTAATAATAAAAAATCCTGATACGGTCCTGGTGGCCACCTCCATCATAATGGAGATTCCACTCGTCGATCAGGTCGAAGAGGGATTTTATGCGGAGATCGAAGACAAAACCCAGATCAAACTGGATACTGAAAAAGAATATATAACACCTGTACCTTTATAAGAAAGGAGATATATATGGATAGTTACAAAAATCACAGCCTGGAGAGATTTGCTGAGGAGCTCGCCTCCGATAAGCCAGCGCCTGGAGGAGGTAGTTCCGCCGGTGTCAGCGGTGTCCTGGCAGCCTCTCTGCTCATGATGGTCATCGGAGTTTCTGAAGACAGCAGCGAGCTAAATGATCTCGCTGAAGAGCTGAATCAGGGGCAAAAACGAGCGCTGGAGCTGATCGATGAAGATGCTGAAAGCTTTGCAGAGGTCATGGAAGCCTTTCGTCTTCCTCAGGAAAGCGCCGAGGAAAACCAAAAAAGAAATAGAAAAATTCAGGCCGCCTTTCGCTCGGCAGCTTCTACTCCGCTGGAGATGTTAGAGCTGGCTGCGGATATAGCTGAGATAGCTGTTGAAGTGGCCAGAAAAGGAAATGACAATGCCATTACAGATGCTGCTGCCGGCGTTTCAGCAGCAGATTCGGCGGCGGAGACGGCTTTTTTCAATGTGATGATCAACCTCGATTCTATAGAGGACGAAGAGTTCGTAGAACAAAAAGCTGAAAGAGCCCGGAAACTGCGAAAGAAAGCCGCAGAGAAAAAATCGGAAGTTATAGACCGGACCCGAAACAATATACAAACAATGGAGGGGATCGATCGATGAAGAGAATAATGGAATGCGTGCCCAACTTCAGCGAGGGTCGGGATCCGGACAGAATTGAGAGGATAGAAAAACCTCTGCGGGACGCCGATGATGTTCTGGTGCTGGATTCTGCTCCCGATGAAGATCATAATAGACTGGTTGTCACCATGATAGGAAAGCCTGAAGCTTTAAAATCAGCCATGCTTAAGGCTATGGAGGCAGCCATAGCTGAAATAAATATGGAAGAACATTCCGGAGGCCATCCCCGCATGGGCGCGGTCGATGTTGTGCCCTTTACACCTGTGCGCAATGTGGAGATGGAAGAATGTGTGCAGGCGGCCAATGAACTGGCCAGCAGAGCAGCCGAAAAACTAGATCTGCCCATATATCTTTACGAGGAGGCAGCCACAAGTTCCGAACGTGAAAACCTGGCCCATATCAGAAAAGGTGAGTACGAAGGTTTTGAGGAGAAGATCAAAAAGCCCGAATGGGAGCCGGATTACGGTCCTCAGAGACTGCACGAAACAGCCGGCGCAACTGTGATAGGTGCCCGAATGCCGCTGGTGGCTTTCAATGTAAATCTCGACACAAAAGAGGTGGAGATAGCAAAGGAGATAGCCCGCAAAGTCCGTCATTCCGGCGGTGGACTGCGTTTTTGTAAAGCGATCGGTCTCAGCCTTGAAGATAAAGATATGGTCCAGGTGTCGATGAATATGACCGATTATACTCAGACCAGCCTTTACCAGAGTTTCGAGATGATCAAATTCGAAGCTGAGCGTTACGGGGTCGAAATTGCCGGCAGCGAACTGATCGGACTGCTGCCAGCTCAGGCATTGTTCGATGTTGCCGACTATTATCTGGGGCTGGATGATTTCTCCCCCGGGCAAATTATGGAAAATCGTCTTCTGGAGGAGTTATAAATTGAGTGAGATGATAATAGCTAATATCGGTGAGCTGGCCACCCCGCAGGGGACTGCCGCCCGGCGGGGTGAGGCCGTGAATGAGCTGAAGATTATTGAAAATGCAGCAGTTAAAATTAAGGATGAGAGGATTGAAAAAGCGGGACCGGAAGAAGAGATTATTCCCGGGAAAGATTCCTGTACCTGCCGGATCATCGATGCCCGGGGAAAGGCTGTGGTGCCGGGATTTGTAGATCCTCATACTCATTTTATTTTTGCCGGCAGTAGAGCTGATGAATTCAGCTGGCGTCTTCAGGGGGTATCTTACCAGGAAATAATGGCCAGGGGAGGCGGCATAGTCAATACCGTCGATGATACCCGCCAGGCTTCAGCCAGAAAGCTTTACAGCCTGGGGAGAAAAAGGCTGGATAATATGCTCGATCTGGGCATCACCACAGTCGAAGGGAAAAGCGGTTATGGCCTCGACAAAGAGACGGAAATAAGACAGCTGGAAGTCATGAAAGCTCTCAATAGAGATCATCCGGTCGATGTTGCTTCCACTTTCATGGGAGCTCATGCACTGCCGGCAGAATATGAAAACAGTTCAGATGAATTTATAGATTTTATGATAGAAGAAGTTCTGCCGGAAGTGGCAGATAAAAATCTGGCCGAATTTTGCGATGTCTTCTGCGAGGAAAAAGCTTTTTCTGTAGAGGAGAGCCGTAAAATGCTCGAGGCTGCTGAAAAAGCCGGGCTTGCTCCCAAAATACATGCTGACGAGATCACTCCCCTGGGTGGAGCCGAGCTGGCAGCCGAGGTAGGGGCGGTTTCTGCTGAACATCTTCTTAAAATCTCTCCGGCGGGCATTGAAGCCCTATCTGCTGAAGATGTGGTGGCGGTGCTGCTGCCCCTGACAGCTTTCAGCCTCCAGGAGGAATACGCTCCCGGCAGAAAAATGATAGATCAGAATGTTCCCGTGGCTCTGGCTACTGATTTTAATCCCGGCAGCTGCTATACTCAGTCACTGCCTCTTTTAATAGCGGCCGCCTGTCTTTACATGGATTTCACGCCCGCGGAAGCTTTAACTGCTGTCACCTTGAATGCAGCTGCTGCTTTGAACCGCGCGGAAGAAATCGGCTCTCTTGAAGCCGGCAAACAGGCTGACATGCTCATTCTCGATGCTCCCTCTTACAGGCATCTTCCCTATCAGATAGGTACCAACCTGGTGGAGACGGTGATCAAAAAGGGTGAGCTAATTTAGGCAGAGCAGGTTATTGTTCTTCATGAGTTGGTTACAGGTGTGCTCGCCTGTTCTTCCGGTGATATTTTTCTAACCCATGAGTTTATTATTCCAAAATAGGAAAAATATCAGGTTCATCACAGCGAGCACACCTGTAATGAGAGGAGTAGAGTTTTTTGAGTGGAAATGGCTCACCACTTCCCTGTGGTTCGGCCCTATTTATCAACATTATTCAGGCAAATTTGTATTAATTTTTTAAAAATATAAATGGGGGTTTTGACATGAAGCTTGAGGATATTAATTTAAAGGTTGATGAAGCCATGAAGGTGAAACTGCCGGCAGAACTGCCGGAACCCACAGAGTTCCGGGAAGATATTCGCCGGGCACCTAAAAGGGAGCTCAATCTTTCTCAAGAGGAAATGCAGCTGGCTTTAAAAAATGCCCTGCGCTATGTTCCGCCTGAGCTGCACGATGAGCTGGCTCCGGAATTTATGAATGAACTGCTGGAAAAAGGCAGAATTTACGGTTATCGTTATCGGCCCAATGGTCCCATCGAGGCCGGACCGGTAGATGAATACAAAGGCAATACCCTGGAAGGAAAAGCCCTGCAGTTTATGATCGACAACAACCTCGATTTCGATGTGGCCCTTTATCCCTATGAGCTGGTCACCTATGGTGAGACAGGCCAGGTCTGCCAGAACTGGATGCAGTACCGTCTGATAAAAAGATATCTGCAGGAGATGACAGAGGAGCAAACCCTGGTCGTTCATTCCGGGCATCCCCTGGGACTTTTTCCTTCCAAACCGGAAGCCCCGCGGGCTATCACCACCAATGCTCTGATGATTGGGATGTTCGATGATCCCGATCATTTCAACAAAGCTGCCGCACTGGGAGTGGCCAACTATGGCCAGATGACCGCCGGAGGCTGGATGTATATAGGACCCCAGGGCATCGTGCACGGGACCTATAACACGATTCTCAATGCCGGCCGCAAATTTTTGGGCAATGATCATGATGAGGATTTAAGCGGTCAGCTCTATGTGACATCCGGCCTGGGAGGTATGAGCGGTGCCCAGGCCAAAGCCATTGAAATTGCCGGCGGTGTGGGAGTTATAGCGGAAGTCGATAAGTCCCGCATAGATACCAGGTTAGAACAGAACTGGCTGGGCAAATGCTCCGATGACCTGGATGAGGTATTCCAGTGGGTAGCTGAATACCGCCGGAGCGGTGAAGCTGTATCCATAGGTTATTACGGCAATGTGGTCGAGCTTTTGGAGTATATCGTGGAAAGCGGTATAGATGTCGATCTGCTCTCCGATCAGACCTCCTGCCATGAAGCTTATTCGGGCGGTTATATACCCGCAGGTTATAGTTTTGAAAAAGCTCGAGAATTGCTCTCCGAAAATCCGGAAAAGTTTAAAGAAGAGGTCGATAGATCGCTGCGCCGGCATTACCGCTGCCTGGATGAGATTGTGGACAGGGGTGCTTACTTCTTCGATTATGGCAACAGTTTTCTAAAAGCTGTCTACGATGCCGGTGTTAAGGAGATAGCCCTTGATCCGGAAAATCCTGACAAGGGTTTTACCTTCCCTTCTTATGTGGAGGATATAATGGGTCCTGTCTGCTTTGATTACGGCTACGGTCCCTTCCGCTGGGTCTGTCTCAGCGACAAAAAAGAAGATCTGCGCAAAACGGACAGGGCAGCCATGGAATGCATCGATCCCGACCGCAGAGCTCAGGACTACGACAATTATCACTGGATAAAGGAGGCGGAGGAGAATGACCTGGTGGTCGGATCTCAGGCCCGCATCCTCTACGCCGATGGACCCGGACGGGTAAAGATAGCGCTGAAATTTAACGAGATGGTGAGAGAGGGCGAGATCGGCCCGATCATGCTGGGCAGAGACCATCACGACACCGGCGGTACCGACTCCCCCTTCCGGGAGACAGCCAATATTAAAGATGGCAGCAATATCATGGGTGAGATGTCAATCCACTGCTTTGCCGGAAACGCCGCCCGGGGCATGACGCTGGCAGTGCAGAGCAACGGCGGCGGTGTCGGAATCGGCAAATGTTTTAACAGCGGTTTCGGCCTGGTTTTGGACGGCAGCAGACGTGTCGATGAGATCATCAAATCTTCCGTCGACTGGGATGTGCACGGAGGTGTTGCCCGCCGTGCCTGGGCCCGCAACGAGAACGCTATCGAAACCATGATCGACTGGCAGGACAATAAAGAAGGGCTCGGTCACGCCACGCTGCCCTATCAGGCTGAAGAAAATTTTATTGAAAATGTAGTAGATGAACTGCTCAACAAAAGGGATATAAATCCAGAGTGACGCTTATTCCGCATTTTCAGATGAGGAGAGATCAGCGATGAGCAGATTCTCACTCCGCATATCGTCCAGTAAAATACTCATTGGAGACAGGGGATGGGGCTTTTAAGGCCGCATCCCTTTATTGATTTGATACAACAGCACAGTAAAATCCGTAAATTTCAGGGGGGTTAGGTATGATAAAGATCGATGGTCAGAAATTGAGCGTTGAGGAAGTGGTGCAGGTAGCCAGAGAGAATAAAAAGGTAACTCTTGCTGAAGCCGCAATCGAAGATGTAAAAAAAGCCCGACGGCAGGTGGAGAAAGTCGTTGAGGAAAACCGCATCTGCTATGGCCTCAACACAGGTTTTGGGCGTTTTAGCGATACCCGCATATCGCCCCAGGAAGTCCTGCAGCTGCAGGAAAATTTAATTCGAAGCCACGCTGTCGGCACGGGTAAGCCTCTGTCCCGCGAGGTTGTGCGCGCGACCATGGTTTTGAGGATAAATGCGCTGGCCAAGGGACATTCGGGCATAAGACATAAGACGCTAAAACTGCTGGTGGATATGCTAAACAAAGGAGTACATCCGGTGATGCCTGCCCAGGGCTCGCTGGGTGCAAGCGGTGATCTTGCTCCACTTGCTCATATGGCCCTGGTGCTCATGGGAGAAGGCAGAGCGAAAGTAGATGGTAAAGAGATGACCGGTAAAAAGGCTCTGGCCCGATGCGGTCTTTCCCCGGTCAAACTTGACAGCAAGGAAGGTCTGGCCCTTATAAATGGAACTCAGATGATGACAGCTTTTGCGGCGCTGTCTCTGGTCGATGCTCTCAATCTTCTGCAGCATGCCGATATCGCTCTGGGATTGACAATGGAGGGAGTGGAGGGGATCCTTGCCCCCTTTAAAAATGTCGTCCACGAGGTAAGACCTCATCCCGGACAGAGTCTGGTTGCCGCCAATCTTTACAATCTGCTCAAAGAGAGCTCTCTGGTCTTAGAAAAACAGGATGACAGAGTTCAGGATGCTTATTCTCTGCGCTGTGCTCCCCAGGTACACGGGGCCAGCAGAGATGCTTATAACCATGTCAAAAAAACGATCAGCCGCGAGGTCAATTCCGCCACGGATAATCCCCTGCTTTTTCCTGATCGCGATGAAATAATATCTGGGGGTAATTTTCACGGGCAGCCCCTCGCTCTGACCCTCGATTACCTGGCTATGGCTCTTTCAGAGATAGGAAATATCTCTGAGAGGAGGGTTTTTAGAATGTTAGATGGAACTTTAAACAATGATCTCCCCATGTTTTTGACAGAGCACGGGGGGTTGAACTCAGGTTATATGGTAGCTCAGTATACCTCGGCTTCTCTGGTCGGAGAAAATAAAATGCTGACCTCACCGGCTTCGACCGATTCTATCCCCACCTCTGCCAACCAGGAAGATCATGTCAGCATGGGAGCAGTCAGTGCCCGCAAATTAAAACGCATAGTCGAAAATCTCAGCAATATTATCGCGATAGAATTTGTAACAGCGGCTCAGGCAGTTGAGATGCGCACAGAAGATCCAAAAAAGGAACTCGCTCCCGCCACATTCCTGGTTTTTCAGCGGATAAGAAAGATTGTGCCCAAAATGGAAAAGGATCGGGTACTTGCAGAGGATATCGCCAGCATGAAGAAATTGATCGCCGAAGAGGAGATTCTTAATATCGTAAAAAATAAGATGGATTTTGCCTGACTTAAATTCTTTCCACCCATTCTGCTTTTTAAGGTAAAATAATTGTAGGACGAGATTGGCAGCTGTTCCGGCAGGAAGGAATTTCCCGAGGAGATTAGAACTATAAAAAAAAGCATCTAAAATCATATCTGGAGAGCAAAAACCATGAAAATCAATCTCAGCGAAAAAGCACACGAGAAGATCTTTCGTCCGCGGGAAATTTCACCCGAAAATTTCTGTATAAAGATAACCCTGGATGATATAGGCTGAAAGGGTTCCCGCTATAATCTGGCTCTGGTGGAGCCTGCGGAAAATATCGAACAGTATGCCAATTTCCAGACTTTCAGTCAGGATGGCCTGAATTTTCTGGTGGAAAATGCGGTGAAGATTTCAGCTGAGGAGATAAATATAGAGGTAGAAAAAATTGCGGATAGCGAGGAAATAATAGTCTATAATGCCAATTTCGCTCCGGAACTGCATATCAAACCGGAAAAGTATATCGTGAAACTATAACGGGAAGGAAGAGGATAGATGGAGGATCTCGCGGGAAAGCTGGAAAGCGCAGAAAAGGCAGAGGATTTGAGAAGCATTCTCCGCCAGAGATACGGAGCTCCGTCGGAGGAGATGATCTCACCGCGCACCAGAGTTGAGAGGGCGCTGACTCACCAGCAGCCGGACAGGGTTCCTTTTGATTTCTGGGCTGTGCCGGCGATAAAAAAGCGGCTAAAAAAGCTTCTGGCTGCAGATGAAATCGATGAGGTTTACCGGCTTCTGGGAGTCGACTGCCGCCAGGCCCGGCCCGCCTATGTGGGGCCGGCCCCGCTAAAAAAAGAAGATGGAGCCTATGTCGACCGCTGGGGGACTGTTCGTCAGCAGGTGAAAAACTCCAGCGGCGGAATCTATGAGGAATACGCCGCCTATCCACTGAATGATTTTGAGAGTCCGGCCGCTATCAAAAGCTGGGAGGGCTGGCCTGAAATCGGCCACTGGGATTTTTCCGATCTCGATCAGAGGATAGAATGCTTAAACGAGGATACCCGCTATCACATCCGCCTCGAGCTGGGCGGCATTTTTGAGCTCTCCTGGGGGCTTTACGGTTTTGCCGATTTTCTCACCGATCTGGTGGAGAGACCGGAACTTCCCTGCGCTGTCATGGATAAGTTCACCGGGCTTTTCTGCCGGATCGCCCGCCGGGCCCTGGAGCAGGCCGGTGATAAAATTGATCTGGTCTATACCTACGATGATGTGGGCACCCAGTCCAACCTGCTCATCTCCAAAAAGATGTGGCGGGAATTTCTGCTGCCCCGTCACCAAAAGCTCAACGAGGTGATCAAAAGTTATTCAAAGCCGATCATGTATCACAGCTGCGGCGCCATCTATCCGCTCATCAGCGAACTCAAGGAGAAGATGGGTATCGATGTGCTAAATCCCCTGCAGCCGCGAGCTGAAGGGATGGATATGAAAAAGATAAAGAAAAATTATGGCGGCAGCCTCAGCTTTCACGGAGGCATCGATCTGCAGAAAACGCTGCCCCGGGGCAGTCCGGCCGAAGTGAGAGAAGAGGCCCGGAAGAGATGTCAGGTGCTCGGCAGAGGCGGCGGCTATATCTGTGCTCCGGCCCATCATGTCCAGTCCGACACTCCCCTCGGGAACATAATCGCACTCTACACCGCTGACCGGGAACTTTAAGATGAATAAATTTGAGGACTGAAACTGATGAAGATAAAATTGAGATCGCGGATAAAAAAATTTAAAAAGATGTCATACGTGGAAGCTGAAACCGATCCCGTTCTGGAAGGAGAGGATATCTCGCTGGATTGTTCGCTGGGAGTAAATCCGCTGGGACCGCTGCCGGAGGCTGATCGCGCCGCCGAAGAGATCGACTGGCAGCGGGTGGGAGATTATCCCGATCCGGCATACCCGGAGCTGCGCGAGCTCATAAGCTGCTGCTGGCAGGGGATTTTCCAGCCTGATGAGGATCAGATTTTCATCGGCAGCGGAGCAGCTGGACTGCTGGAGAGAGTGCTGAAGCTTTTCCTGGAAAAAGATAAGGTGGTCTTCGGTTTTAGGCCCCAGTTTCCGGAGGTTTGCAACTTTGTTAAAATACTCGGCGGAAAGTATGACTCGATTCCCCTGGCCGCAGACGGATTTAAATTCGAGGGCGAAAAATTTCTGGAAAGCATTCGGCCCGGGCACGATCTCATTTTCATAGATAATCCCAACAATCCCAGCGGTCAGATCATAGATATCGACCTTCTGGCCCGGGTGGCCGCCAGGGCGGCCGAAGAGGAAATTCCGGTCATAATTGATGAGGCTTACGGAGGGTTTATGAGCTGTGATAATTCGGCCCTGAAGCTTCTGGAGGACTGCGAGAATTTACTCGTGATCAGATCGCTCTCCAAGGGTTTAGGACTGGCCAACCTGCGGCTGGGTTATCTGGTCACCTCAAAAACGATAGCGCAATACTACAGACAGATAAATCTATCGCCCTTCACCTGCCCGGACATCCTCCGGCCTTTCTGGGAGCAAGCTTTGACCGATCGGGATTACCTCGCGATGTCCAGAGAAAAAATAGCCCGGTCTAAATCCCGGATTATGAGAGAGATAGAAAAGGAGGAAGGATTCGATCTGGCGGCCACCGACGCTGAAGTCCCAATTCTGCTGCTCGGCGCGAAGAACGATATCAACCTGTATCGGGAGTTTCGGCAGAGGGGCATCAAAACCGCACCGGGCGATCAATTTCCGGGACTGGACAGATCTTTTGTGCGCATCCAAACCCCTGTAAAGGATGAAAATATCGATAAACTTTTGACCACTATCAAAAAAATAATTTGAGGAGGGATATTGATGAGTTCGATCGAAGAGATCGCCGCAGAAGAGAGCCCGGCTGCAGTCGGACCTTATTCGCAGGGAGTGACTTTTGAAAATCATGTTTTTGTCAGCGGTCAGCTTCCTCTGAAGCCAGAAGGTGGAATGGTCAGCGGAGATATTGCCGACCAGGCGGAGCAGTGCCTGGAGAATATCGAGAAAATTTTGAGCGAGGCGGGAGCGAACTTCGACGATGTGCTGAAAGCGAGAATTTTCCTGGACGATCTCGATGATTTTGACGAGGTTAACGAGGTTTATCGAAAATTCTTCTCTGAACCCTACCCCGCCCGCAGCTGCGTCGAGGTGGCCCGGCTGCCCAAAGGGGCCGGACTGGAGATAGAAGTGCTGGCCAGGCGTTAAAATCTCAATATTATGAATTTTAAAGGCCGACAAGGAAAACCTGCAAAAGAAACAGAATTAATATCACAGAAGCGTCCTGTAATACAGGTAGTCAGATATACAGCTATACCAATTTTAAAGCCGGAGGAAAAATTTGATGTTTGAAGATGAGACGATAGAACAATCCAACATGTATGAAAAAATCGTCGAAAGAATATTGGATCTGCTTAAGGAAGGAGAGCTTAAGCCGGGCGATAATCTTCCTTCCGAGAAAAAACTGGCTCAAAATTTTGGCGTGAGCAGGGTTACCATCCGGGAAAGCCTGCAGGTGCTCGAACTTTTAGGTCTTATTGAAAAGAAAAAAGGGGCCAGCACAGAGGTAATATCTGATAGGCCGATATTTAAAAATATTTTCTCCCTTTCTTTTGATGAAAACACCGAAGAAACATTGTTAGAATTATATGAGATAAGAATTTTAATAGAACCCGAGGTGGTCAAAAGAGTGGCCGCCAGAGAACTAAGCGATAAAAAACTGGCGGATATAGAAAAAGCCCTTAAAAAGATGAAATCACAGATAGAAAAGGGGGAAGCAGGACGTCTGGAGGATATTACGTTTCATCAGGCAATCATCAAAGCCTGGGGCAACAACATACTGACTTCATTTATAATAAGTTTAATCGAGCTGCAGCATAAAAGCAGAAAAATAACCCTGACCGATCGCCCCGAGGAAGCCTTTCGATATCATCAGGAAATATATAAGGCAGTCGTCGAGGGTGCTTCTGAAAAAGCCAGCCAGGCTATGAAGGCCCACCTCAAAGAATCGATGGAAGTTCTGCAGAAAAGATTATGATCAACTATATCAGGATATAAAGAAGTTATAATATTTGCATTATAGTTTAATTTTTTATTTTTTTGTAATTGGGGGTCTTCTTGTTATCAGCTGATAGATATCGCATAAGATCGGGGAAAAATTTCATTGTGAACGCAGCTTTATATCTTACAGTACAACTAAATGAGGTTTTTGACACACCTATTAACATCTGAAGACAAGAAGATCAGTAATTGGTACGGCGATCTGGCAAAGAGTTGGTCGCAACATATTTTAGCATCGCAAAATAATTATCAACAGCAGGGGGTTTTTATCAATATGGATGTTTCTGATGAAGTGCGCGATCCCACAATCGGCGAAGTTCTTCTGGTGCTGGTTGCCTTTTTAGTTGTCGTTTTCTCCTTTGTTTCCATCTACGATCTGCCGATTCAGCTGGCTTTGTTCATCTCCTGGTTTTTAGTCATAGCGCTGGGAGTAAGGCTGGGCTATAGTTATGAAGAACTGGAAGAAGGGCTTATGGACGGTATCCGTGAGGGAATGGGAGCTATTTTGATCCTCATCACCGTCGGTACTCTGATCGGTACCTGGATTGCCGGTGGAGTGATAGCAACTCTTATCTACTACGGACTTGCTATTATTCATCCCAGTATATTCCTCCTGGCTACACTTATCATCACCTCTTTGACCTCACTCGCCACCGGAACCTCCTGGGGTTCGGCCGGAACCTCCGGGATCGCCATGATGGGAGTGGGAGCTGGCTTTGGTTATCCCATGCCGCTGGTCGCCGGAGCGGTGCTTTCCGGAGTTTATTTTGGCGATAAACTCTCGCCTCTTTCCGACAGCACCAACTTCACCGCCTCCATGAGCAATGTAAAAGTCATCGAACACGTACGATCCATGCTTACTTTGATAGTTCCGGCCTGGGTGATTTCGGCGATACTTTACACTATAGTCGGGTTGATGATGGATGTCGGTACCGCGCCGGAAGAGATGGCCCGGGTGGAAGAATACATGGAAGTTATGTCGACTCACTTTTCCATCAATCCCATCATGCTCATTCCTGCCGCCGTAGTAATTATTCTGTTGGTCATGAGAAAGCCTCCTGTGGCCAGCATCGCCTTTGGAGCTCTGCTGGGAGTTGTCTGGGCGGCGGTATTTCAGGGCATAGGCTTTTTCGAGGCGCTGGGCACGGCCTATGACGGATTCGTGCTGGATACCGGCGTCGAATTCATCGATGATCTGCTCTCGCGCGGCGGAATTTACGAAATGCTTCCTTCGATTGCGGTGATCATGTTCGGCCTGGGCTTCGGCGGTCTGCTGGAAAAGGTCGGCGGACTGCGGGTTATCGTGGACAAGATATCCCATCTCTTCAAAAATCCGGGACGGACAGCCATCGGCTCGATCGTGGTCGGCATAATGGGTAACATGTTCGGATCGGCCATGTACGTATCGGTTATAGTTCCGCCCAAAATCATGCAGGGCAGCTATGACAAACTCAACCTGAAACGCACGGTGCTCTCGCGCAACACAGAGGTGGGCGGCACGCTGACTTCGGCCATGGTTCCCTGGTCCGATAACGGCATCTTTATGTCCACTCTGCTGGGAGTCTCGGTATTCGAGTATATACCTTATATGTGGATGGCTTTTATCGCGATGATTCTGGCCGTTCTCTACGGTTATACCGGCCTCTTTATGTGGAAGACGGATGAGGAGACTCGATGAGAACCGGCTGTTCAATCCTGATCAGAAACAGGAACAGGAGGGAGTATTTTGAGATACTCCGGATAAATTTTGTCGGTAAGCAAACAGAGGTGAAATAAATGCAGGATATATTGATAGTTTCGACCGGAGGCACGATCGCCTCGGTCGAATCGGTAAATGGTAAGACTCCAGGATTGAGAGCTAAAGAGCTGATCGAATATCTTCCCGGTTTGAAATCTGCCGGCAGCCTGGAAACGATCGATGTTTTTGAGATTGACAGCACCAACATGCAGCCGGAGGACTGGCTGACAATAGCCGAAGTCATCCGCGAACAGAGCCAGGATTACGAGGGAGTGGTGGTGACTCACGGCACCGATACCATGGCCTACACCGCCGGCGCGCTTACCTACCTGCTGCAGGATCTCGAGCTGCCGGTGGTGCTCACCGGTTCGATGCGTCCGATCGGCAGGCCGATGAGCGATGCCCGCGGCAATCTCGTAGATGCCATTCGCTGCGCCTGCCGGGACATAGAAGGGGTCTTTGTGGTTTTTGACGGTAAAGTTTTAAACGGGCCTCGCGCCGTCAAAGTGCACACCAGGAAATTTGCTGCCTTCGAGTCAATCAACTATCCGCCGGTGGGAGAAGTATGCGGCAACAGAATCAGGTTCAACAGTGAGATATTCAAAGATTTTGACGGCGCCGGCGAGGAAACCGCCGCCGGAAAGTCACCGGCAGAGCTCAGACCTGGATCTGTACCGGCAGAAAAGCCGGCTTTAAATCCGAATGTGGCGCTCGTAAAATTATTTCCGGGGCTCGAGCCCGACCTGATAACCCGGCTGGCTGATGAACGAGACGGTCTGGTGCTGGAAGCTTTCGGGCTCGGCAATGTTCCTTTCCGGGAGCGCGATCTATCCCGCCGGATAGATGAAGCTCTCTCCAGAGTTCCCATCGCGGTAACTTCGGAAGTCCAGGCCGGCAGCACCGACCTTTCGACCTATGAGGCGGGCAAGAGAATAAAAGATGCGGGTGTTATTTCCTCTAAGGATATGACAACTCCCGCCCTCATGACCAAGTTTATGTGGGCGCTGTCCCGGGCGGAAAATCGGGACGAAATAGAAAAACTGCTGCACCAACCTGTGCAGGCCGATATCATTCCGGCGCCCTCCCGGAGCTGAGAGGGCGTCTTTTGCCTGTTTTTTCTGCCTGTTTTTGCAGTGAAATTCACAGAAAAACAGGGATATAGAAGGGATATAGAAAGTTGATGTTTTTTCAGCTATAGCTGTATTTTGAGGGGGTTAGCAAGTTATGGAGTCTCGAATTGAAGAAGATTCGATCGGCAAAAAAGAGATACCGGCCGGAGCCTATTACGGTGTTCATTCGCTGCGGGCTGCGGAGAACTTTCAGATCACCGATCTCAATATCCACCCGCGGCTGGTACGCTCGCTGGCCAAGATAAAAAAGGCCGCTGCCATCACCAACTCGCGCATAGGTCTCTTGGAGGACAGCAGGGCTGAAGCCATAAGCCAGGCCTGCGATGAGGTGATTGGCGGAGCTTATCGCGATCAGTTTATAGTCGATGCTGTCCAGGGCGGAGCGGGCACCTCGATCAACATGAACATGAACGAGGTGCTGGCCAACCGGGCCATCGAAATTCTCGGCGGCGAAAAGGGCGATTACGATGTCGTTCATCCCAACAACGATGTCAACATGGGCCAGTCGACCAACGATGTCATCCCCACCGCCGCCAAGATAACGACAATCAGCATGCTGGAGGAGGTTGTGGAAAGGGTCGAGGCGCTGCATGAGGCTTTAGATGAGAAAGGCGATGAATTCGACGAAATAATCAAGATGGGCCGGACCCAGCTCCAGGATGCAGTCCCCATCAGGCTGGGCCAGGAGTTTAAGGCTTACGCCACGGCCGTCCGCAGGGATAGGCGGCGAATAGAGGAGACGATCGAGGATCTCAAGGTGATCAATCTGGGCGCTACCGCTGTCGGCACCGGTCTCAACGCCGACCAGAATTATTTCGACATCGTCACCAGGGTGCTCAAGGATATCACCGCTCTCGATCTCACCCAGGCGGAAGATCTGATCGATGCCACCCAGAACGTCGATGCTTTCGTGGGGGTCTCCTCTTCGCTCAAAACCTGCGTCAGCAATCTCTCCAAGATAGCCAGCGATCTCAGGCTGATGTCTTCCGGACCGAGAACCGGACTCAACGAGATAAATCTGCCCGCGGTTCAGGCCGGCTCCTCTATCATGCCCGGCAAGGTCAATCCGGTGATACCCGAGGTTATCAACCAGATAGCCTATCACATCATGGGCAGCGATGCCACCATAACCAAGGCGGCCGAGGCCGGTCAGCTCGAGCTGAATGTTATGCAGCCGGTCATCATGTACAATCTCTTCCAGGCCATCGAGATGCTGCGCAAGGGGCTGGAAACTTTTGTGGAAAACTGCATAAAGGGCATCGAGGCGAACGCGGAGCGGTGTGAGGAGCTTGTCGACAGCAGCGTCGGTATCATCACAGCTATAAGCCCCCATATAGGTTACGAGACAGCCGCCCGCATAGCCAAAAGAGCTCTCGATGAGGACAGATCGGTGCGCGAGGTAATTCTGGAGGAGGAGATTCTGGACGAGGCGAAGCTGGAAAAAATTCTCAATCCCTACGAGATGACCGAACCGGGTATTGCCGGCCGCGATATTCTGAATGAAGAAGAGGAGTGATGATCGGAATATGCGCAAAATAAAAGTTGATGAAATTACGGAGGAAGTAGCGCGCCTGGCCCAGGAGAGCAACTATTATCTGCCGGATGAGATGGAGGAGTTTTTAGATAAGGCAGCCCGCCAGGAAGAGTCGCCGGCCGCCCGCGAGGCGCTCGAGCAGATCCGCAAAAACGCCGAAATAGCGGCTGAGGAAAAACTGCCGATGTGCCAGGATACCGGCGTGACCGTCGTCTTCGCCGAAATCGGAAGCCAGGTCGAACTCGTGGGAGGCACGCTGAGAGAAGCTGTCAATGCCGGTGTGAGAAAAGGCTACAAAGAAGGCTATCTGCGCAAGTCGATCGTGAAAGATCCCGCTGGCAGCCGCGAAAACACCGGCGATAATACCCCGGCGGTAATTCATACGGAGCTGGTGTCTGGCGATGATTTAAAGCTGACGGTGGCTCCTAAAGGCGGCGGCAGTGAGAACATGAGCCGACTTGAGATGCTGACTCCGGCTGCCGGAGTGGCGGGGGTCAAAGATTTTGTGGTCGACACCGTGATCGAAGCCGGCCCCAACCCCTGTCCGCCGATAATAGTCGGCGTCGGCATCGGCGGCAATTTCGAAAAATGTGCGCTGCTGGCCAAAAAGGCGCTGCTGGAACCGCTCACACCGGAAAGAAAAGATTCCGAGATGCCGGAACTGGAAAAGGAACTTTTAGAGGAGATCAACAAAAGCGGCATCGGAGCCCAGGGATTTGGCGGCATCACCACTGCTCTGGCGGTCAACATAAAGACCCATCCCTGCCATATAGCCTCGCTGCCGGTAGCTGTTAATATCAACTGTCACGCCGCCCGCCATAAGTCGACGGTTATTTGAGATATTTTCTGTTGCTTGAGAGACCTGAGTAAATGCTGCGGGAAAGCTGGAAAGAAAGCGGCAATCTTATCAGGAGTGATAAAAGAGATGAGCATCAAACTGGAAACTCCCCTGGAAGAGGAAAAGCTGGCCGAGCTTAGAGCCGGCGACTCGGTGGAAGTCTCGGGCATCATCTATACCGCCCGTGATGCAGCCCATGAGAGATTGGTCAACCGTCTGGAAGAGGGTGAAAACTTGCCTTTCGAGATCCGGGGTCAGATGATTTATTACGTAGGACCGGCCCCGGCTAAACCCGGCTATGCGATCGGTCCGGCCGGCCCTACGACCAGCAGCCGGATGGACCCATATACGCCTCCGCTTTTGGAGGCCGGACTGAAAGGAATGATCGGTAAGGGTTCTCGCTCGCCAGAGGTTAGAAAAGAGCTGCAAAAGCACGGCGCTGTCTATTTTGGTGCCGTGGGCGGAGCGGCTGCGCTAATCTCATCCCGGATCGAGTCCTCGGAGATAATAGCCTATGAAGAGCTCGGGCCCGAAGCAGTGCGCCGGCTCGAAATTCGTGAGCTGCCGCTGGTCGTGATCAACGATACCGTCGGCGGCGATCTTTTTCAGGAGGGCAGAGAAAAATACAGACAGAGCAGTTGATCGTATCAAAAATTAGAGGGTTACGGGAGGGATTTACAGTGAGTGCAGATAAAAATAATCAGAATAAAGAAAAAAAGATGACCGAAGAAGAACTGCTGGCCCAAGCGGAAGAACCGGCTGAAAAAGCTCTGGAGATGCATCCCTTTTATCAGGGCAAGCTGGAGGTTTCTCTGAAGGCTCCGGTAAGAAATTATGACGATTTTGCCATCTGGTATACTCCCGGGGTGGCCGCATCCTGCCGGAAGATAGCGGAAAATACCGAGGAAGTCTACCGCCAGACCAACCGCGGTAATATGGTAGCGGTTGTAACAAACGGCACCCGGGTGCTGGGACTGGGCGATATCGGTCCGGAAGCGGCGCTGCCCGTTATGGAGGGGAAATCGCTGCTCTTTAAATATCTGGGCGGGGTCGATGCCTATCCGATCTGTCTTGACATACGGGATACTGAGGAATTCGTGAGTACTGTCAAAGCTTTACAGCCCTCGCTTGGCGGCATAAATCTAGAGGATATCTCCAACCCCGAGTGCTTCCGCATTCTGGAAAGATTGCGGGAGGAATGCGATATTCCCGTCTTCCACGATGATCAACAGGGCACAGCCTGTGTTACCATAGCCGGGTTAATAAATGCTTTTCGTTACGTGGATAAGGATATCCGTCAGGCGCAGATAGCTCTGATCGGGGCCGGCGCGGCCAACGTAGCAACCCTGCGTCTATTGACCGCCTACGGCGTACCGGCCGGCAATATAATCATGAGCGACAGCAGCGGAATTCTACATGAAGGCCGCCTGGATAATATCGAAGAGAAATATCGCGAAAAGCGCCGCATCTGCCGCGAGACCAATGCTGAAAATATAACCGGTGACATTCCCGATGCGTTAGCCGGAAGCGATGCTGTGGTGGCGCTGGCCGCGCCAGGACCCGATCTGATCCAGCCGGAATGGATACAGAATATGGCTGAAGACCCTATTATTTTTGCCTGCGCCAATCCTATCCCGGAAATCTGGCCCTGGGAAGCAAGAAAAGCAGGGGCAGCTGTAGTGGCCACCGGCCGCTCTGATTTTGCCAACCAGGTTAACAACTCGCTGGGATTTCCCGCTATTTTTCGCGGGGTGCTGGATGTGCACGCTGACAGCATTTCAGATGAGATGTGCATAGCTGCTGCTGAAGAACTTGCCGACTTTGCCGCTGAGGATGGCGTGGATCCCGATAAAATCCTGCCCACCATGGAAGAAAAGGAAGTATATTACCGTGTGGCCGCGGCTACAGCCGAACAGGCAATAAAGGAGGGCAGAGCCCGCCGCGAAAAAACCCGGGAGGAAGTTTATGAAAGCGCCCGACAAAAAATTGAACGAGCTCAGAAGCAGACACAAACTCTGATGGATGCAAAAGTCATCCCTGAATTTGAGCAATAATTCTTTTTAAAATCCTGCAGCAGTTTCGCCTCAAATTTAATTTTAAAAAAGAGATTTAAAGCGGAGCAAAAGCGGAGAGAAAGCGGAGGGGATTCACTCTTCTCCGCTTCCACTCCGCTCCCTCCTCGCTAGTAACTCCGGATTAAATTTTAAATTTTTTATCACCTTTCCACCCCGCCACCTGATGCAAAGCTACCGTATTCTTATTTTTTAAAATATTTAATTGCTATTTTACATCAAATGATTTAAACTATATAATGGCCAGCATTCTAAAGGAGGGAGTATAAATTGGATGGAGATTTCAAAGCTGAACCTTTCAAAATCAAAGCAGTAGAACCTATTCAGCTGATTCCCCGCCGGGAAAGAGAAGAGGCGATTCAAAAGGTCGGTTACAATCTATTTTCGCTCAACTCCGATCAGGTCTATATCGATTTATTGACGGACAGCGGCACCGGAGCTATGAGTGATAGACAGTGGGCCGGTTTAATGCAGGGCGATGAATCCTACGCCGGCAGCGACAATTATCAGAAGCTGGTAGCCGTTGTTCAGGAACTTTTTGATTATGAATATACGATACCCGCTCATCAGGGGCGTGGAGCCGAGCAGGTTTTGTTCCCGCTTTTGGCCGGGAAGGGGCAGTACGGAATAAGTAATATGCATTTTGATACCACCAAAGCACACGTCGAATTAGCAGGAGCGAAAGCGGTCGATATGTTTACGGAAAACGCGGTGGAAACCGGCAAATATCATCCTTTTAAGGGAAATCTGGATGTAGAAAAAGCAGAAGAATTCATTCAGGAAAAGGGAACAGAAAAAATAGCTTTTATTATTATGACCATAACCTGCAACAGCGCCGGCGGCCAGCCCGTTTCACTTGAGAACATAAAAAATACCAAACTTCTGGCCGACAGGTATGATATACCGCTTTTGCTCGATGCCGCCCGGTTTGCGGAAAATGCCTATTTCATCAAACAGCGGGAAGAAGGTTATCAGGATAAAACCATCAAAACCATCGTAAAGGAAATGTTCAGCTATGCCGAAGCTTTCACCCTGAGCGCCAAGAAAGATGCTATCGCAAACATCGGTGGACTGATAGGCATCAAAGATGATGAAAAACTTTATAAACGAGCCCGTTCACGATCAGTCCCTCTGGAAGGCTTTCCGACCTATGGGGGGCTGGCAGGGCGGGATATGGAAGCTATCGCCCGGGGGCTGCGTGAGGTAATTCAGCTGGAATATTTGGATTACAGGATAGGTCAGGTTAAATATCTGGGAGATAATCTGCGCGAGGCAGGAATTCCCATCCAGTACCCTGTAGGAGGACATGCAGTTTTCGTCGATGCAGGCAAAATGGCACCGCACATCCCTCATAACCAATTTCCGGGCCAGGCTTTAGGTGTTGAACTTTATAAAGAGGCCGGGGTGCGCGGAGTGGAAGTGGGAACGCTGCTTCTGGGCAGAGATCCAGATACCGGAGAGAATTTGCAGGCTCCTTTAGAGCTGCTGCGGCTGGCAATCCCTCGCCGGGTCTATACGGACAATCACCTGGATGTGGTGACTGAAGGTATGAAACGCGTCCGTGATAAAGCCGATCAGCTCAGCGGCTTGAAATTCACATACGAGCCCGAGGTTTTGCGCCACTTTACCGCAAAATTTGAGCCGGTTAAATAATTTATAACCATAATACACGAATGTGATAAAAGTTTGTCATAGAAATCAAAATTGCGGTAAAAAATAAAGAGGGCTTTTCACAATATCTGAGCCAGCAGCAGAACCACAAAACCAGCCAGCAGGCCGCTTGTCAGGGTATACCCCAGACCCTTTTTGATCAGTTCTCCTTCTTTTCCGCCCACGCCCACGATTGCTGTTCCCATCAATATTTTGGCAGGAGCTATGGCAGATCCCAGGGAGCCGCCGATCGATTGAGTCGAAGCGATCATATATTCAGAATAATTGAGGATGACGGCCGTGTCCACCTGGAAGGGACCAAAGAGAACATTTGAACTGGTGTTGCTGCCGGTGAGAAAAGCTCCCAGTATGCCGATCACCGGGGATAAAACCGGGAAAAACCCTCCGCTGAAGGCAGCCATGCCCTGAGCAAACATATATATCATGCCAGAATCATTCATGAGCTGGGCCAGTATCATCAAAAGAAATACGGTGATCATGGAAGATCTGGCCTGAATGATCCCTTCTGTGAAGATAGAAGTCACATTCTCTTTTTCCAGCTCTCCCTCGAACAGATAAAAAATAATCCCTATGAAAGTGGCCACCAAAAGGAAGGTAAAAGGATGGCTGAAGAGGCCGATCGGTGAAAATTCGGGTTCGGCGGCAACTTCATAGCCCAGGCCGCTGGTGAAACCGGGAAAAGAAAGCGATATCTCCCAGCCGGGCAAAAGCGCATCTACGGGCGGGAGCTGGGCGATCAGCACGCTGAGAATTAACAATATATAAGGAAAGAGAGCCGCCTTGAGACTCATCATTTTCGCCGGCATATCGATTTCCTCATCGGTGCGATAAAGCAGCACTCCCAGAAAAAAGGCCGAGCCGCAAAGTCCGGCTAAAAGCGAACCTATATGAGGAAAACCCATGACAGCAGCAAAAACTTTCATCGATCCCATAATCAGAGTTGCCGGAATAATATATTTGAGCTCTCTTTTGATAGCCGGAAGGCCGCCGTAAACATGAACGGTAAAAAGCCCCGTGGTGAAGATAGGCATAAAAAATAGCAAAGCCATGACGGTGGCCAGCCTGACAGCCGGCAGTCCTGTGACCAGCTGCAGAGCATAAAAAGACGATCCCATAGATCCGAAACTGATAGCCCAGGAATGCCCGATCAAAACGGTGGTCAAAGCTATCAGCGGCTTGTAGCCTATACCGGTCAACATAGCTCCCACTATAGCTACCGGCATGCCGAAACCGGTGATTCCCTGAATGAAGCCGGAAAGTGCCCAGCTCAAACCGAGAAGTTTGACAGTGCTGTCACCTCCCAGTTCGGTGATATAGGCTTCGAGCGAGTTAAAACCACCGGCTTTATCCACCACTTTGAAGATAAGAATACCGCCGAGAAGAATCAGTATTACATAGAGGCTGAGAAAAGTCCCCTTGCCGGCGGAAAGAAGCATATGAGCCGGCTCAAGCTGAAATACGCCATAAGCCAGCGCTGCCGCCAGAGCTAAACTTATTACAGCAGAAATTTGCGAAGAAATACGCCAGTAAGATATGAATAGTAAGAGCACAATTACCGGCAGCATAGAGATCAACCAGTATGATAACGTGAATTCCATTATCGATAGCCTCCATAATTTTTGTTACAGCAGTAATTTCGGTCAAATTTATCCCACCATCAATCAGTTCGAGCCCCTTCGTATTTTCTCCAGGAGTTCAAAATATGCTCCTCCATCGAACGCCTGGCTTTTTCAGACTCCCCATCTGAAATGCGATCAATTATAAGTTCATGCTCTTTTATGGTCTGCCAGGACCTGTCGGTGGTTTCAAAAACCTGATAGGTAAACAGCATAATTTGATGTTGAATATTTCTGTAAAGTTTCAAAAGATGTTCATTATGACTGGCAGCTGCCAGCCGAAAATGAAAGATCCTATTATATTCGCTAAAGCCTTCCATATCTTCGGCCTCCAGGTACTTTTCTCCCTCTTCATGAAGCGTAGTCAGCTCCTCCAGCTCCGATTTTTCTATTCTTTCAGCTGCCAGCTGGCAGCCATAACTTTCGAGAGCAGCTCTGGATTCAAATATGTCTTTTACCTCCTCCAGATTAAAATCTCTGACCTGATAACTTTTATAAGGAGGTTTGTGCAGAATACCGGTAGTCTCCAGCTCTTTTAAAGCCTCCCGGACCGGGGTATTGCTGACCTGGAAATCATCTGCAACAGCTTCTATGGTGAGTTTTTCGCCCGCCTCGTACTCGCCGGCTAGAATAGAGGAGAGCAGTTCCTGAAAGATACGATTTTTTATCTTGCCCCGCGAAGAAAAAGATCTTTCCGTATCGAGTTCTGCCCCCATAAATTTATAACTATCTCCGTTCAAATTCCCACCTCCTCGAACTTTTTTTCTTATTCCACCTGCTGCTGTTTATTTTTTAACACACCCAGAGTAAAATGTCAAATGTATCATTTTAATTTTCATAATTATTAGTCTAATAATATCTGCCGGCTGACTTAACTGCTGGAATTATGCATAATTGTGCTTTTTATTGCTTAAAAATACCCATAAATAGTTGAATACAGGTATAAATTAAAGCTTAAAACCAAAAAACCAAAATTATAGCGAATAATTAGTGTTTGACATTTGACATTCTTTGTAGTTTTTGATATCAAAATACTAACGACACTTATTCCAAACAATTTTTTCGATTACATTTATATTTAAAGCGCAAGTTAATAAGCCTAAATTACAATTGAAGGGAGGGATTTTACCAAAAAACCTGGACTTTTCACAGCAGCGCTCGGGATCAAAACAGGACTGGATATTTTCGGGCAAACTGGCGAGAAGTTTTTAGCAGGCGATATCTGGCGAAGATATTCGTACTTAAAAAAGAGAAAAGAAGAGATTCTTAAAAGAAGAGAGAAGTAGACCTGAGACCCGGACCATCCATTTTTAAGCTGATTTATAGGTGGTATAAAGAAAAAGAGAATCTCCACTATTATAAGGAGGAATTATCATAATGTTGAGAAATATTTGCAAAACAGGATTCGTCTTTCTGCTCGCAACCGCCCTGGTAATAACTTTTGGCTTCACCGCAGCAGCTGAAGAATTTCCCGAAGATGCCATCGAATTTACCGTGCCCTGGAGCCCCGGCGGAGGCAGCGACACATTGATGAGAATTGTCGCCAACCACATGGAAGATAAACTGGATACAAATATAGTAATTCACAATCGTCCAGGAGCCAGCGGCACTGTCGGTCTGGCCGAACATTACGATGAACCCAATGATGGCTATTACATCGGCCAGGTGCATGATGGGCTTATAGTATCTCATTATGCAGGAGTTACCGATCTCAATTACGATGATTTTGAAATGGTAGCCGGCATAACAAATTCTCCTCAATATCTGGCCGCAGCCGAGCACACTCCTTACGATACTTTCCCCGAATTCGTGGAATACGCTCAGGAAAATCCCGGGGAAATAACCGCCGGCGTCACCATGCAGGGCATACCTCAGGCCTGGATGGTTATGCTCGAAGAGGCTTTAGACACGGATTTTAATTATGTGGGCTATGAAGGCACAGGAGAAAGAGTCGAAGCGCTTGCAGGTGGACATGTAGATATAGTTCCGGTCGATTATGCCTCCGGTTACGAATATGTAGAAGGTGGATATTTCGACTTCATAGCTCAGGGGGCTGAGGAAAGACAGGATGAACTTCCCGATTTGAAGACTTTTCAGGAACACGGTTATGACGTGACCTGGGGTATAGTCAGAGCCCTGGTTGCCCCTTCCGGGACCTCTCAGGAAAAAATAGAAGTTTACGAATCAGCCCTTGCCTCGCTGGCAGAAAGAGAGGATTTCCAGCAGGCTATTGATGATGCAGGAGCTCAGGTCATGTATCTGGACTCTGCTGAACTGGAAGAATATTATTCCAGTCTCGACGAATTGGTCAGAGAGATGGACTTTTAAAGCATCATAAAAAGCTTTCAAAGCAATAAATTTAAATGTTGAACAAGCTCCACAGGTTCTTTCACGGGACCTTATGAAGCTTTGATCCGGTCCCGTGAACTTAATTCTTATCGATCCTCTCCATATCAGCTGGTTGAATTATAATTTTAGTCATATTCATAATGCTTATTATCGGGGGCTATAATGCTCTCTTCGCAATGAAATTTTCCAGTATCACTTCGCTTCATAGATTCCGATACTTTTTAAGCACCGGCAATTAAGGATATAAGTAGTCTTAAGTATGCAGTATATATGGAAATTTAACCAGCGGTTTCGGAGAAGGACCATTTTTATATCAGTCCGGCAGAAGGGAGGATTATGGAGTGAAACTTGTTGCCGAACTAATTTTTTTGCTGGCGCTGACAATCGCCAGCCTGATATTCTATCTGCAGATCGGTGAATTCCCAGGAGAAGGGTGGGACGAACTGGGGCCTGCTGCCTATCCCCGCCTGATACTGCTGGTCATGCTAGCAATACTGCTCTATCTTATTGTCAATAATCTGCGCAAAATTTACCGGGCTCACGAGAAAAATGATCTAAAATTTTCCAGCAGCGAGCTGAAAAGAGCCCTGTATCGTTACCATCAGGTTGTTATCAGTATTATATTATTTTTTGTTTATATGACAGCAATAGGCTATATAGGCTTCAAAATTTCCACCTTCGGATACATGTTTATAACACAGTGGATTTTAAGCTCCGGCGGAAAAAAAGCTCTGCCCAAAATCATAATTGCCAGTCTTGTAATAGGTTTCGGTGTTCCCCTGATTTTTGAAACCTATCTGGGGGTTGCGTTTCCCCGGGGCTTCTTTTTTCAATAGGGGGTATGTAAATGTTTAGATTCGACCTTTTGCTGCTCGGAATTGCAGAGATAATGCAGTTCAATGTTTTACTCTATATGTTAATTGGAGTAGTCGGCGGTATTGTACTGGCAGCTATCCCTGGATTTACGATTACAATGGCAGTCATTCTTGTTTTACCTTTCACCTTCGGAATGGCTCCTATAGAAGGAATAGCAACAATGGTGGCAGTTTATGTGGGGGGAATGTCAGGCGGTCTTATAACAGCTGCTTTGATCGGTATTCCAGGAACTCCTTCAGCTGTGGCCACCACTTTCGATGGGCATCCTATGGTCAAAAATGGCGAACCGGGGAAGGCTTTGGCCATAGGAATCTGGGCCTCTACCTTCGGTTCATTTCTCAGCATGCTGATAATGGTAACGGTGGCTCCTCAAATAGCCGATTTTGCCCTGCAGATGGGTGCCTGGGAATATTTTTCCCTGATAGTATTTGCTCTGACCATAGTCGCCTCGCTGACCGGCGATTCTTTCCTCAAAGGAATAATATCAGCTCTGATCGGACTTCTGATAGCTGCTATAGGTGTCGACCCCATGACTGCTGTCTCCCGTTTTACCTTTGGATTTGGTTTTTTAAACGCTGGCGTGGAGTTTTTGGTGGTGCTTATTGGGGTCTATGCCGCTTCTCAGCTTTATAAAGAGCTCGAATTCAGCCCTGATGAAAAGACAAAGAAAGCAGATGAGGGACTTGTGACCGGCGATATATCGCTTGATATTTTGTCCTCCCTCAAAACCGTAATATCTCAGCCGAAAAATTTAATCCGCTCTTCAATACTCGGCACCATTGTCGGCGCCCTGCCTGGAGCAGGAGGCAGCATAGCCAACATAGTGGCCTATGATCAGGCCAGAAAAGGGTCCGACACTCAACCCGCAGAAAAATTTGGCACCGGTATCCCCGACGGGGTTGTAGCTTCCGAAGCAGGAAACAATTCAACAGCTGGCGGTGCCCTGATCCCGACTATAGCTTTAGGCATTCCCGGCGGCGCTATCACGGCGGTAATGATGGCAGCCTTGATGGTCCACGGGATGAATCCCGGCCCCATGCTGATAGAAAATGAGCCAGCCATGGTGGGCAGCATTTTTGTCGGATTTTTTATCTCAACTCTTTTAATGCTTATGGTACAGATAATAGGGGCCCGGCTTTTTCTCAGAGTTTCGACTCTGCCCAAATACATCATGATTCCTTCCGTTCTGTCGCTCTGTGCTGTAGGTTCCTATGTTCTCAACAGCAGAATCACCGATATCTATCTTCTGTTCATAATAGGGGTGCTTGGCTACCTGTTTCAAAAATTCGACTTCGCCCGTGCGCCTTTGATTCTGGGAGTTATTCTCGGCCCTATAGGCGAAACCAATCTGAGGAGAGCACTTATGCACGATCCTGATGTCACGCTATTTTTCACCCGGCCCATCTCGCTTTTCTTTTTGATTTTAGCAGTCATATCCATGATCTATTCCGTCCGTCAGCAGCAGTCGCTCAAAGGAGGTCTGGCAGAAGATGAATAAATCAAATCCCGATCTCTTCAAACTGGAAAATATGACCTGGCCCGAAGTTGAAAATGCAATAAAAAAAGCCGAATGCGCTCTCATCCCCATAGGTTCACAGGAACAGCACGGCCCCTATATCGCCGAAAGCTGTGACAGCCGCCGGGCGGAAAAATTCGCCGCTCTGCTGGGAGATAAGTTAGATCCACTAGCTCTAATCACCCCAACTGTCAGCTATGGAATATCTCCTCACCATATGAACTTTCCGGGAACGATCACCCTTTCTCCACAAACACTGGTATCTCTGCTCGGAGATATCGTCGGCTCACTGCACGATCATGGCCTTGACCGCTTTGTGCTGATTAACGGTCACGGCGGTAATGATGATACCCTCGGTGTGGCTGTCGATACCATCCGCACAGAACTCCCCGTGCGGCTTTTAGCCTTTAAATACACCAGCCTGGCAGCCGAAGCGATCGAAGCAGAAGTCGATTCCGATTTTTACGGCCATGCCTGTGAAAGAGAGGTCTCCGAGCTGATGTATATGGCCCCGGAAATAATCCGAGAAAACAGGATAGAGCCAGGCGAGGAAAAAAAGCTGCTATCTTTCAAACAGCATCCGGTCAACCTCGGCGTCGATTTTGACGAATATACCGAAAATGGGGCGCTGGGCGATGCCCGTCAGGCGAGCCGGGAAAAGGGAGAAAAAATTGTGGAAACAGCCCTGGCTGAAGCCGAAGAAATCGTCAGAGATTTTTTGCAGCTCGAACTTCCTGACAGGAATTAAAAATCTCAATCTGACCTGCCATCTATTCCGTCCGTCAGCAGCAGCGATCTTTATTCACCCATAAACTCCTCATCCATCTCGACAAACTGCACAGCATAGCCATCCGAATCCTCTATAAAAACAAACTTTATGTGCGGGTTGGGCTGGATGGGGCTTTTTTTCTCTATCCCCACCACCTCCTGAAACTCCATACAGTCCGAAAGCGCGTCGACCTCGAAACCGAGCGATAATTCCCCGCCCGGCTCCACACTGTCACTGTCGAATTCATCCACCGGCTCGAGTTTGGTATCTCCTCTGCCCAAAAATGCGATGCGGGTATCCCGCTCATTCTCAAATTTTTATTGACCTCCAGCTTTCTTATTCGGCTCCGGCCGGAATGACTCGTTTATCCGAGCTGAGGACAAAAAAAGGAGATAAAAGAAATTTGTTGAATTATTATTATCAGTAAATAATCAAATTACGCATGGATCTTCTTGTCTTTAGTGCGATATCTATCAACTGATAACAGGAAGATCCTTACGTATTGCTGGTACTGCTGCATTTGATATATTATATACTGTATATTGTTCGGGTGAAATTGCGGGTGAAATTATCGACATTTAATTTTGCCTAAATCTTTCCTGAATCTTTTGGAAAATGCAATACACAGGAAATAAAATCAGGGAGGCAATAGCAAGATGACCAATCAGAAGAGAATTTCAACCGGTTTAGAAGGTCTGGATGAGATCCTTAAGGGCGGGCTGATTCCGGGCGATTCCTATCTGGTCAGAGGAGAGGCGGGCAGCGGCAAAACCACGCTGGGCCTGCATTTTTTGTGCGCCGGGCCCCAATCGGATAGATCCCGTCTTTTTATAACGCTTTCTGAACCCCGGGATAAAATAGTCAGAAATGCATCCCAACGCGGTTTTCCGGTGGAAGAGATTGAATTTCTGGATTTGAGTCCCTCCGGAGAATTTGTGAAAGAGCAGGATTATTCCGTCTTCCCCTCCTCCGAGGTCGAAGAACAGCCTCTGCTGAAGGAGATATCGCGGAAAATCGCAGAGGACAAACCGGAGAGGATCTTTATCGACGGTCTAACCCAGCTGCGCTTTTTATCTCCTGATGATTATCGCTTCCGCAAAAATATCCAATCGCTGATCAGGCTGATGTCCGAGGCCGAGACCACCCCCCTGCTGGTGTCGGAGGTCGGCAGCCGTCCCGACGACGATCTCCAGTTTATCAGCGACGGCATTATAAATTTGAAAGCTGCGGGCGAGGAGAGAAAGATTTCCATCGATAAAATCAGAGGTTCTGACTTCAAAAATGGCAGGCACACCTACGTGCTGAATGAAAAGGGCATGCAGGTTTATCCCCAATTGAATCCCCAATTTATCTCTTCTGAGTTAAGAGCAGCTGAAAACGAAGCGATCTCCTCCGGAATCCCTGAAATCGACAGGCTGCTGCACGGAGGCATCGAGAGAGGAACCAACACGATCATCACCGGTCCTACCGGCTCGGGCAAAACCTCTTTAGGTCTGGCTTTCATGAAAGAAGCGGCCGGCCGTGGAGAGAGATCAGCTGTTTATCTGCTGGAGGAGAGTCACGAGATCCTGGTTAAACGGTCCCGGGCCATAAATATTCCCATCGAAGAGATGATGGCCAGCGAAAATCTGGAATTATATTCTGTTAATCGCCAGGAGTTGACGCCGGAGCTTTTTGTTCATCAAGTCAGGGATGAAGTGGAGGAAAACAGAACAAAAGTGGTTATGATCGACAGCCTCACCGCTTTTAATTCCACCTTTTTGAGCGAAAACTGGAGCAAAAATGACCTGATCAAAACCCTGGACAGCCTGAGAAGATTTCTGTTCGATAAGAACGTCACGGTCCTGATGACCAACGAGGTCCCCAATATAACCGGTGATTTCCAGGTGACAGATGATCAGATCAGCTACCTGGCCGATAATATCATCATCCTGCGCTATCTGGAGCTGGATGGAGGCATCCATAAAGCCATCGGTGTGCTCAAAAAGAGGCTGAGCAGCTTTGAGACCAAGCTGCGGAAGTTTCAGATCACGGAATACGGACTGGAAGTCGGCAAACCGATGGAAGATCTGAGCGGAATTCTCAGCGGAAATCCCCGGGTCAGAACGAAAAGCAGCTCTTCTGACAGAAATTAACTCAGACAGGTGATTACAGTGAAAGATACTCAAAAAGCCAGACCAGAATCGGAAAGCAGAGCTAAAATAAATCTGCTGATATCAAATTATAAAAATCGGGAGCTTCTGGAAAATCAGCTGGAGCAGACCTACGAGCTCTATTCCGACAGCGATGCTCCCTTCCAGGAATATGAGCTGGTTATTCTCGACGAAAACTCCTTCGAAAATTACAGATTTCAGCTAAGGCGTTTAAAAGAGGATGATGAGAGTTTCACCCCGGTTATATGCCTGCAGGAGGAAAATCAAACTCCCGCTCGAAATCTTTTAGAACTGGCCGATGATGTGATCAAGCTGCCCGTATCCCGGTCTTTGCTGCAGGCCCGGATAAAAAATATGATCAAAAACAAAAAACTCTGGGCCGAAAGAAAAATCCTGGAGGATAGATACAGGAGTATATTCCACAATATCAACGATATGGTTTTTATGGTCGAAACTCTGCCGGGAGAGCAGCCAGGATTTAAAATCAGCGAGGTGAATGATAAGCTGCAGAGAAAGCTGGAGTTCAGTCCGGAAGAATTAAAGGGCTTTTCTCCCGGCAAACTGATCAGAGGCGAGCAGGTTGACGACCTTTTCGAGATGATAGGAGATCAAAAGGAAGCTCTTTTCACCGCCGATCTCTATACCGGCGAAGAGGAAACTATGCCGGCAGAAATAAGCGCCCGGGAAGTGCGGATCCACGATAAAAAACAGATACTCTGTTCAGCTCGCGATGTTACCGAAAAAAAGCAGAAGGAAGAGAAGATCAATTATCTTCTGATTCACGATGATCTCACCGGCCTTTACAACCGCAAATTTTTCGAGGAAGAGCTGAAAAGGTTGAATACCGGAAGGCAGCTTCCCCTCTGTGTTTTTATCATCGATATAAATGGAATGAAGCTGGTCAATGACAGCTACGGTCACAATACCGGCGATGAACTCCTGATAAAAACCGCCGATCTGCTGCAGGATATTTTCCGGGCGGAGGACATTCTGGCGCGCTGGGGCGGCGATGAGTTCAGCGTGCTGCTGCCTCAGACCACAGAAGAGGAAGCAGAGAAGATACTCGACCGCATAAAGAGAGCCTGCCAGCAGACAGAAAACGACAAACTGCCAGTGTCTTTAGGAGCGGGGTATGCCGTCAAAAAGGATGAGAGCGCTGATATTTTTGATATTATCCATGAAGCAGATAGCAGGATGTATCAGGACAAATTGACGTCCGAAAAAAGCGCCACCAACAAGATAGTCGCCAGCCTGCTCTCTACCCTCGAGACAAAAAGTCCGGAGACTGAAGCGCATACCCACCGCCTGACAGCTCTGGCCATGAGATTTGGAGAGAAGATAGGACTTTCCAACAACCAGCTGGACAACTTATCGCTGCTGGCCACCCTGCACGATGTGGGCAAAGTCCATATCTCCGAAAAAATCCTGAGCAAACCCGATGATCTGGACGACGAAGAATGGCAGACTATAAAAGAACACCCCCGGACAGGCTATAAAATTGCTCTTTCCTGCAGCGATTTTTCCTCGGTGGCCGATGAAATTTTATCCCATCATGAACGGTGGGACGGCAGGGGCTATCCCCAAAAGCTGGAAAAAGATAAGATCCCCCTTTTATCGCGGATAATAAGCATAGTCGATGCTTACGATGTGATGACCAACGAAAGGCCCTACAGCAAACCGCTTTCCTGCCAGGCCGCCCTGGAGGAGATTAAAGAATGCGCCGGTGAACAGTTCGACCCTGATCTGGCCGAAAAATTTATCGAGATGATGACAGAGAACAACCTGTGCTCGAAACCAGAAGGATAAATCGAAGCTCGCCCGAAAAAACGACCCGGGTTCAGACATATTTCTCTGAATATAATGATTATTTTAAGATAGTATCAAGAGACGATCTTCCTCTCTTCAGCTGATAACAGGAAGAGCTTTAAAGGAGTTCTCTCTTCTATAAAGAATTAATTATATTAACAGCAAAAGTTCTCATAATAATTATTGACAGTACGAAGGAGCCGGTAGTGTCAAACGGGGAGGAAAAACTATGGAAAAGTTTCGCCTCAAAGAGCTGGTGCATAAATATCAGGAAAGCTGGCAGCGGATAGTCGGGATTTTGAGCGAAATGCTCGATACGGAAGTCGCCTTGATAAACAGCGTCGAGGGGGATGAGCTGGAAGTTCTGCAGAAAGATGATCCCGAGGACTATTTTAAGCTGAAAGACCCCTATGACTTGAGCGATGTCTACTGCGAAGGTGTGATAAAAAATCGAGAAATGCTGGAGATCAAAAACGCCGATGAAAACGAGACCTGGGCTGATTACGAAGGTGCTAAAATGGGTCTTATATCTTATCTGGGTTTCCCTCTTTTTGATCCGAATGATAAAATTGTAGGGACTATCTGTGTGGAGGATACCAGCGAGCGCAGCTTTACCGAAAGAGAGAAGGATCTTCTGCGTCAGTTTAAGGAGATGATCGAAAATCAGCTTAAACAGCTTAGATTGACCGACAGACTGGAAGAGAACATCGAGAGAGGCCGGCAGCTGCACTCTCAGTTCCTGCCGGAAAAACTTCCCCTTCGGAAAGATATCATTCCCGGGGCCCGCTATCAGGCCGCCGACAGGCTGGGAGGAGATTTTTATGATCTGATCGAGCTCGAGGATAAGATGGTTTTTTATGTCTCCGATGTTAGCGGCCATGATCTCAGCAGCTCTTTGCTCAACATTTTTCTCAAAGAGACGGTCAATTCCTATCTGCTCCACCAAAGAGAAGCCGATGAATATCTGCGCCCGCCCCATATGCTGGAATATATAAATAATCGCTTTTCCGAAGAAGGTTTTCCGGCCGATTACTTTATCTGTCTGACGATCGGGATCATCGATCTAAATAGTTTTGAAGTCACCCTGAGCAACGGCGGAATGTCAGTCCCGCCCTTTATAGTGCATGAAAACGGAGAAATATCAGTCTTCAGCTGCCAGGGCCTGCCCATCACTGTTTTTGAGGAAGGGGATTATTCACAGTGCGTTAAGAAGCTGCAGCCCGGAGATACCCTGCATTGTCATACCGACGGTCTGACCGAGCAGGAAAATGAGACCGGAAGGAGATTCACGGAAAAAAAGCTGCAGAGGACAGCCAGAGATGCGGCTGGAAAAGATGTCGAGCGGACTCTGGACGCTATCTATGATAATTTCAACGCTTTCCGCGGCGAAAAAGAGGTACAGGACGATCTGACTTCCCTGGTACTGCGGCGCAGCTGATCACCCGCGATTATATCAGCGGGGTTTCCCCGCATCTATTTTCTCCCTTGTCGCTGCTGCCATTTTATTGTATAATTTGAATTGAAGGGAGAAAAATAACAGAAAATAATCAACATTCAGGATATGTAAATCACGGATGGGAGGTGAACTGCTGTGTCAAAAATGGTCAGCTTCCTCTATAAACTCTCCCGCAAAGCCAACGACGCTGAAACCCTGGCCAGCGGCGATCCGGAGAGAATGGCCAAAAGAGCCAAAAACAAATTCGTGGGCAGGAAATTGATGAAGAAATTGATGAAATAAAAAATAAAAAGACTTAAACCGAGCATACAGATAATCCAAAAAGAGGAGGATGAAAAAAATATGAAAGAGATACTCAGCGAACGCAAGCTGGGCGAAAAGCTGACTCTGGGAGTTCAGGCCGAGGCCGATGAAGTCGGGCTTTATCTGGCTTCTGAGGACGTGTCGGCCAGCTGTGCCTTTTTGCCCGATGAATGGGATAATTTCGTAGAAGCGGTAAAAGCAGCCGACCAAAAAATTCAGGATCAGATCTGATAAAGAATAGAACGCCGGAATCACCCTTTACATTTTTTCAGGCCGCTTCTGCTTCTGGAAACTTTTTTGCTTCTTTCAGCAGCAGAAGCTTTCTTTATTTAGGCAGGTTCCAGGCGATAATTTGCACGCAGCAGGTAAAGCCGGTTTGCAATCGCACCTATTTCCTGATAAACTTCCATAGGTAGATAGGCAGCCCCTTTTACTTACAAAATCGATAAAGTCACAGGTTCAGGAGGTTTTAGCATGCAGCAGGACAGCGCTTCTCAGGGGGAGAGTCTCCGGGATCGGCTTAAAAGCGAAAAGATGACAGCTTTTTTCTTCTGTCTGCCGGCCCTGATTCCGCTCACAGTTTTCTGGGTATTCCCTCTGCTTTTTGCCCTTTATCTGAGCATGACCAACTGGGATCTCATGATGCCGGTGTATGACTTTGTCGGGCCTGAGAATTATCTCCGGCTTTTTCGCGATCCCGAATTTTACCGCACCCTCTGGAACACCCTTTATTTCACCGCCGGCAGCGTTATTCCCGCCGTGCTGGGCGGTCTAATTCTGGCTATCATAGTCAAAGGAAAAGTTCTGGGCCGAACAGTTCATCAAACTCTGCTGTTTTCGCCCTGGGTCACCCCGCTGGTAGCCATGGCCATAGTTTTTTCCTGGATTTTCGATCCGGGAACAGGTCTGATAAATTACATACTGCAGCTTTTCAATCTGCCGGCGCTGCCCTGGTATGCCAGCTCGGACTGGGCCATGCCGGTTGTGATAGCGGTCAGCGTCTGGAGAACTCTGGGTTATTCCATGGTCTTTTATGTGGTGGCCCTGGAGCGAATTCCTGATTCGATCTATGAGCAGGCGAAAATCGATGGAGTCAATTTCTGGAGCCGTTTTCGTCATATAACGCTGCCGCTGGTCTCGCCCACCACTCTGTTTCTGTCGGTGGTGCTCACAATTCAGGCCCTGCGCGCCTTCGACCAGATAGATATAATCACCCAGGGCGGTCCGGCCGGAGCCACCCGCACCCTGCTTTATCACTATTATCAGTCGGCCTTTGAACGCTTTCACGCCGGTGAAGCCGCCGCTATCGGCATAGTTATTCTGGTCATTGCCGGGCTTTTTGCGCTGGCCCAGTTTTTGATCTCAAAAAAATACGTTCATTATCAATAGTTCTATGCAGCTATCATATCTTATTAAATCAGCGATCATTATTCGTGCATTCAGGAGGCAACAGATATGAGCAGTAAAGACAGTTCTCAGGAAAAAACCACTGCTGCCGAACTTTCTGCCGCCGGCGAAAGCGCAGCCGGGAGCAGCAGGGGCCGACCCGGATGGAAAAAAACTTTGAGCAGGGTTGTGCCCAATATCTTCATTGCCGCCATGAGTTTTATCATGATCTTTCCCTTCCTGTGGATGTTTGCCAGCGCTTTGATGACCCAGGAGGAAATAGCCAGCTATCCGCCCACATTTATACCCGCGTCACCGCAGTGGAGCCATTTTCTCGAGGCCTGGCAGTCAGCCCCCTTTAATATCTACATATTCAACAGCTTTTTTACCGCTTCAGCCATAGTTGCCCTGCATATAATAACTACAGCTCTGTTCGCCTATGCTATAACCCAGCTGAATTTCCGGTTTAGAAAACCACTTTTTGTTATCGTGATGGCCACCTATATGCTGCCGGTGCCGGTCACCTATGTTCCCAGCTATATCGTGCTTTCCTGGCTGGGCTGGCTTGATACCTATCAGGGCATCATCTTTTCCAACTCGGTCAGCGTCTTCGCCATCTTTTTGGCCCGTCAGGCCTTTCTGCAGGTGCCTGACGAGCTGGTCGATGCCTCCAAGGTCGACGGGGCCAGCCACTGGACCATCCTGTGGAAGGTGTTCTTTCCTCTCACCAAACCTATCTTTATCACCTTCGGTCTGATAAATTTTGTGCTCATGTACAACAATTATCTCTGGCCGCTTTTGATAATCCGCAGCGAGAGGCTTTATCTGATAACCATCGGACTTCGCCAATTTTTCATCGAACAGGGAGCCTACGGAGTCAACTGGCCGCTTATCATGGCCGCCAGCACAATCGTGGTAACTCCGCTGCTCATTCTCTTTTTCATCACCCAGAAATGGTTCATAAAAGGTGTCGGCGATACCGGGGTCAAGGGGTGATTTTTTCCGCATAAACTCCGCTCCCGGTTCAATTTTTTCAATCCATAGATCCTTTAAAACTCACTAAAATTCGGAGGTGAGCGCTTTGTTAAAAAAGATACTGAGAACTACCCTGATGTCATTGCTTATTTTAGCTGCTGCAGCAGGTCTTTCTTTTCAGTCTGTGGACGCTGAACCGGTGGAAATCGACTTCTATTATGGCCTGGGCGGATACCTGGGCGAAGTTGTGGAGGAATTTATCGAGGAATTCAACGAGGAGAATCCGGATGTGGAAGTTGAAGGCCATACTTTCGGCGATTACGATGAAGCCCTGCAGGCCTTTCAGTCCGGTGTTGCTGCCGGCGATCCGCCGGAGGCGGTCATGCTCGATCCAACCCCCGCGGTGGAATTTGCCGACCGCGAAATAACCGCTTCTTTGAGCGATTTTATCGACGAGGATGAGGATGCCGACCGCGACGATTATGTGGAAGCCTTCACCGAAATGACCAAAATTGACGGCGAACAGCACGCTATTCCCATGTTCGGTACCACTCAGCTTCTCTACTATCGTCACGATCTCTTCGAAGAAGAGGGCATCTCTCCCGATAAGCTGGAAACCTGGGAGGGACTGGGCGAAGCCGCCGCTCAGCTGGCCGCCCGGGAGGATGTAGAATACGGCTGGATGCCCATGTGGGATCGCATTAACCTGATGGATGTAGTTTACTCCCGGGGAGGAGAGGTGCTGAGCGATGACGGCACCGAGGTCAGGCTCACCGACGAAGCATGGGTGGAAAGCTGGGAGGCGCTGCGACAGTGGATCCATGAAGATGAAATACTGGGCTTAAACCACGGCGGCGTAGGCTGGGAATACTGGTATGACACCATCGACGATGTTCTGGAAGGCCGGGCAGCCGGTTATACCGGTTCCAGCGGCGACCAGGGCGATCTCGACTTCGATAAAGTTTCAGCCGCTGTTCAGCCCGGCTGGGAAGCTCACGACGGAGAACCCGCTCCCATCGCCGAAGCCAAATATGGCGTGGTGCCGGCCCGCATCTCGGAAGAAAAACAGGAAGCCGCCTATGAATGGCTGGCCTTTTTCACCAGCCCGGAAAAGACTGCCGAGTGGAATATGAAGACGGGCTATCTGGCCGTCCGTCATTCCGCCCAGGAAGATCCGGAATTCCAGGAGTTTCTCGAAGATAATCCGCAGGCTGAAGTTCCTCTCCAGCAGCTGGAAGTCGCCTCGCCGATTTTCATCGATCCGACCGGAGGCGAGATAAATCAGGCCATTGACGACGCTATAGACGCCATTCTCATAGAAAACGTGCCGGCCGAAGAAGCGCTGCAGTCGGCCGAAAGTCGGGCCCAGCGAGCTCTGGACGTAGTTCAGTAAATAAGCAGATAATTTAAAAATCCGGTCTGAAAATCAACCGGTTCAATACCAGGACCAAAAACATCCATAAAAAGATCACACCGCCGGCCCTTTCCAGGCCGGCGGTTTCCTGTTTTTTTATGTTTGGAGAAGCCAAAATTTCCGGGAGATGTCGGCAGAGAACTGGAAAATGAAGGGGTTAGGGCGATAACTGCCGACTGCGGCTATATGGCGATGTTTCAGAGAAAAATGGCCGCTTTTTGGCCTGTACCCAGCTGGCAGGTTTTTACGGGGAAGATGAAAAACTTTTATGGGAAGCAGCAGATATTGCTGAAACGCTGGGCAATAATTAATTCATGCTTTCAATAAACTAGATATGCTTGCTATAAAAAGCAGCTTGGCCTTTGCTGGCAGCTCTTCAACAACAGCAGCATTTTCTACATAATTCTCCATCTTGGCCAGAAACATTCCCCCTTTCATCATGAGGCTGGCAATTTCATTATACGTTAGCATTATAATTTTTGCTGGTAAATAGAACCATAAAAAATAAAGTCTTAGTTTTGAACGAAAAAATTTTAATCATGATTAGGAAGGAATTTCCCCCTTTATACAGAAACAACTTAATGAAGAGTATATGAAATATTGTTTTATAATATAAAATTCTAAAGTCAACTAATAATAATTTAGTTAGCTTTATAAAATATAAATGCTTAGGGGGAGAAAAATGAATAAGGATGATTGGAAGCTTTTGTGTGACATTGTTGATTTCAAAAAGTTGGGAGCTGCACCCGTTGGTTTTATTATAGACAGTCCGTGGTTGCCCGAATGGTATGATGTCTCACATATGAATTTTTATCGGCAGGACAATACATGGCTTAATGCAAATTTAAAGGCAATACAAAAATTTTCCGATGTAATGTTCTTACCAGGTTTTTGGGCAGAATTTGGCATGTGTACTGAGCCCTCAGCCTTCGGCTCAAAACCTATATGGTCTGAGAACGATACCCCTCATCCCGCTAAAGTAATTTCAGATATAGAAAAGGTGGACAAATTAGAAAAACCTGATCCTGAAAAGCATGGTTTGCTTCCTTTTGTATTAAACAGATTGGAATATAATAAGGATAAAATTAACAATGAAGGCCATCAAATAAAGTTTGCTGTTGCTCGTGGTCCCTTCAATATAGCAGCGTATTTGGTTGGACACACTGAGTTTTTAGTTTCTTTAAAATCCAAACCTGATAAAGCAAAAAAATTGATAGAGCTTGTCTCAGAATTTATAGTAGATTGGTTACAAGTTCAAAAAGCTAGATTTAAATCTATTGAGGGAATATTTGTTCTTGATGATATAATTGGTTTTGTAAATGAAGACGATTTTCGGGAATTTGCTCTGCCATATTTCAAAGAAATATATGATGCATTCGATACGAAAATTAATTTTCTTCATAATGATATGGAAAGTTTAATTCCGGCTAATTATTTGAATGAGATAGGTGTTAATTTATACAATTTTAGCCATGAACATAGTTTTAAAAAGGTTCAAAAAATCACTAATGAGAAGGTAGCCCTTGTGGGGAATATCCCTCCCAGAGATATTTTAGCGGAAGGAACCCCAGAAGAGATAAAAAATCACGTTAAAAAAGCTATAAATTCAGTCGTAAATTTAAAAGGAATTTTATTATCATGTGGCGGGGGAATGCCCCCAGGAGTTACTTCAGAAAATATAAATGCGTTTGTTGATGCTGTAAAAGAAAATATTTAAAACAAATAATTTTTATCGTCTTTAGTTGGCTATAAAAGAGAACATGGTCAAGATTAATGACATTTAAACAGCTGAACAAACCAGCAATTGAGCAGTATATTGAGATTATAGAGCATTATCATCCCGATCATGGCAATGATGAAGAAGAAAGTTAATTCGATCTTCAGATTTTCATCAGGGGGTTAACCCCCTGATGAACCAGTCAACACCGTACAACCACGTCTAACCGCGGAACAGGGCGGACAAATGTCCTAAGTGTAAA
>NZ_FNGO01000023.1 GCF_900103135.1 Halarsenatibacter silvermanii
AATTTATCGAGCCCAATGACTGCTGGTCTTTAGATTTCCTGGAGTTTAACTGGGGCAGTGAGACTCTTTATCTCTGCCTTATCCTGGATGATAAAAGCAGGTATGTTTTGGAATGGAGCATCACCGCCAGCCCTACTTTTGAGTTCGTTAAAGATCTGCTGGAGCAGGCATTTAAGCAGCATGGGAAGCCCAAAATGATCAAAAGTGACAATGGCCCTCAGTTCCGCAAAAAATTTGCCGAGCAGTTAAATCAGTGGGATATTGTACATCATCCCAGTCCTTACTATCAGCCCAGTTACAACGGCAAAACAGAGCGCAAGAACAGAGATTTAAGAAAAATTGTCGAGAGGTTCGATGAAGATGTATCCCTAGAGCAAATCTTCAGCACTATTTCCGATTCTATCTATGAGCACAACCATATAAGGCCTCATGAAAGCTTAGAGGGAGCAACGCCCTATCAAAGCTACAATGGTTTTGCTGATGAGGTTAGAGCTAAAATGGAAGCCTTCAAAAAACGAGAAAAAAGGCGCAAAGGATTTAAGGTGAAAGATTCAAAACAAAACCAAAATCATAATCCCGGGGTCAGTGTGCCGGTTTATTCCCGAAATGAATCTGAGGATGTCGTCGGATGTGTAAAGTCATTTCTGGAAGTTCAACTTTAAAAGGTGTTGAAATACCACAAATAATTGCCGATACAGGCATCGGGATAACTGGAGAATATCAGGAGCACATCTTCACACCCTTTACGCAGCAGGATGGTAAATCCACCAGGGAGTATGGGGGTACTGGCCTGGGGCTGGCCATAACTAAAAAAATGACGGAGCTTTTAGGAGGAGATATCTCTTTGATAAGTCAGCCAGGCCAGGGTAGTGAGTTTAGGTTAGAATTTAAGGGCCTGGATTTTATGATCGCTGAAGATAAAAAAACTCCAGAGGAGCTGAAAAATATAGAGTTTGCTCCGGCAAAAATATTAATCGTCGATGACGTGGCATATAATAGAAAATATATAAAAGAGCAGCTCGTCAAGTTAGGCCTAAAGGTTTTTACAGCAGAGGATGGGCAAAAAGCGATGGCATTACTTAAAGGTGAAAATATTGCTTTAATATTGCTGGACTTGAAGATGCCCGGGATGGACGGATATGAAACCACGGATATGAAACCCTAAAAGAGATGAAAAAGGCAGGCTATCAAATGCCAACCATAGCCTTTACAGCTTCAGCCACTAAGAAAGAAAAAGAGAAGGCTGAAAGTGCTGGCTTCACTGATTTTATGACAAAACCAGTCAAAAAGGATCTGCTCATTGAAAAGCTGGCCAGCTATCTGGAGTATACTAAAATAACCCGGGAGGATGATGAAGAGGCTGATGATTCTCGGCAAGAGACAGCAGCAAAAGTTGAGATAAGTGAAAAGGTAGCTCAGGAATTAGCAGAAGAGTTTTTATCAGAGAGCAAAAGTATCAGCCAGGCGGTGGTATTGGACGAGCTCGAAAGTTTTATTGTTAGATTGAAGGACTTTGGCGAGAAAAGAGAATTGAAAGTTATAATGGATTATGCCAATAAATTAGAACAGGCACTGGATAGGCTGGATTTGGATGAGATTAAAGAAATACTTACAGCTTTTACAGATTTGATTGAGAGTAAAAGCTAAAGTTTGAGAGGGCGGCTAATTGAGAGGGCGGATAATAATGAACGATAATAAATTTATCCTGATAGTTGATGATAACAGTCAGAACTTAAGATTATTGAGTCAGATATTAAAAAAAGATGGTTATAAAATAGTCATGGCAAATGAGGGCGAAACCGGAATTGATATTGCTATTTCTAAAGAGATTGATTTGATATTGCTGGATATAATGATGCCAGGAATGGATGGCTTTGAAGTCTGCCGGAGATTAAAAGCTCACAGGGAAACCAGGAATATTCCGGTGATTTTTATAAGCGCCAGGCAGGAAATAGAAGACAAAATAAAAGCCTTTGAAGTCGGGGGCGTGGATTATATCACCAAGCCCTTTAATAAAAAAAAAGTTCTGGCCAGGACTAAAACCCACCTAAATCTGGAAGAGATAAATAATAAATTAAAGCGAGAAAGTGACAAACAAAATATTCTCCTGGATAATATAGAAAGTCAGGTCTGGTATCTCGAAGATGAAAAAACATATGGTATGGTTAATCAGGAATTTGCTGATTTTGTTGGTCTGGCAAGGTCTGAGATCGAAAATAAAACCATCCGTGAGATAAGAGAGGAAAAGGAAATTGCCAGCTGTATTGCAGGTAACCAGGAAGTATTCCAAAATAAGGAAAAAATAGCTAAAGAAGAATGGGTTGAAAATAGCAGCGGAGAAAAAAGACTGCTGGAGATAACAAAGACACCAAAACTAAATGAAGACAAAGAGGTTGAGTATGTAGTCTGTACTGCTTTTGATATAACTGAGCGAAAAAAGCAGGAAAGAATCATAAAAGAGCTCCACGAAGTGGCAGTAGATCTGAAAATATTGGAGCAGGAAGAAGAAATTTGCCAGAGAACTATAGAGGCAGCCAATGAAATTTTTAATTTTGATTTATGTCATATTAGCCTGGTTAAGGATAATGAATTTATGCCAGTGGCTTATTCAGAGGGTATGGAAGCTGAGACTTTACCTTTAGATTATGGAATTATACGTAAGTCATATAAACTTGATGAATGTTATCTTACTTCAAATCTAACAGAAGATCTTGATGCTGCGCCCACTACAGCAGCATTTAAATCGGTTATAACTATCCCCTTGAAAGAAATTGGGGTTTTTCAGGCTCTCGCCACTAAAAATAATTTTTTCAGTCAACGGGATGTCGAGTTAGCAGAAATACTTATATCTCATACCAGGGCAGCCTTAAAAAATATTTATTCCCAGGCAGAGCTGGAGGAAAAACATGAAAACTTAAAAAGGGTTAAAGGCCTTCTGGATGAGGAGATTCAAAAAGCAAAACGTTTGCATGAAAAGACACTGCCCACCAATATACCTGGTATAGCAGGTTTAGACATGTATGCCCATTATGAACCGGCTTATAAAATAGGGGGGGATTTCTATAATTTCATCAAATTGGCTGATGATAAGCTGTTATTTTATTTGACGGATATCTCAGGCCATGGCTTTGATTCATCTTTGATGGCCTGCTTTGTCAAAAACATTATTAACACTTATATTGAGCTGCAGCCTGATGAAGACTCTTTAAATCCGAAAAAAATAGTGGAGTTTATCTTCAAACAAAACCAGCAGGAAAACTTTCCCGAAGAATATTTCATTACCATTATTTTAGGGGTAATAGATATGACCAAAAATGAACTTACTTACAGCAATGCCGGCCTGCATATACCGCCAGTTCTTTGCACCGATAACGGCCAGAGCTTAGAAGAGCTGCCAATTGGCGGTTTTCCAATTTCCAAATCGATACCTATAGAGGTTATTGAATATGAAAATACTGTAGTGGATTTAATAGAAGAAGATTTAACTTTGTTTGTCAGCACAGATGGGCTCTATGAACAAACAAATGGACAAATTCAATATGAAGATCGCTATAAAAAAATTATATCCCGGCACAGCAGCTTTACTCCTAAAAAGTTAGCAGAAAAGATTCAGGAGGATTTTGCCAGCTTCCATCAAGATGATTATACAGAAGATGATGTAACATTTGCCATTTTCCAGCTAAAAAGATAGCGGAGGTCGGCAAACTATTCTATATGGAAATCAACCGTTCCTCTCGGTAATTTAATAAATTGCTGAATTGTAAAATAATATTGCTGAAGACTAATGCTCATTCATCATGATTTCAACAAATATCTCGGCTAATTCAGGGCCAAACTGCGTTCCTGCATATTCCTTTATTTCTTTTAAAGCTTCCTCTTTGCTTATATCATAATCATCAGAGGGCAGCTTATTACATTTTTCACCTATTTTTAGCATTTTAAGCTGAGAAGTAAAAAACCCCTTCCTTCATGATCTAAAGCAGGAGGAAAATAAAAATGGCACGGGCAGGAGGACTTGAACCCCCAACACCCAGATTTGGAGTCTGGTGCTCTAGCCGATTGAGCTATGCCCGTGCGATGTGGTTGCTATTCTATTGTAAAGTTTAATTGTCTGCAAATTTATTATTGGTGGAGGTGGCGGGAATCGAACCCGCGTGCTGTATGGTTCATCCCCTGACCGCTACGCTCGTAGTCTGTCTTTTGTCTTCGCATCCTGACCTCCGACAGACAGGATACCAGGATGCTAGCCTGTTAGATGTCCCATCACCCTACAGGCTTGAGGAGATGGTTAGCCTGCATAGTTATGACACCCACCGCGAACGGCAGGCGCGAACGCGATGAGCGGGCTACTGCTTACGCAGCAGCTAATGCAGGTTGATTATCTGCAGTTAATTTTAGTGCCAGTCGTTTTACGGGTGAAAGGCGTCCCCGGAGCGCTGCCAGAGGATTCACCATACAGGCGAATCCATTACACCCCCACGAGATATGGGTGCATTATCTGACTATCCTTCATCTATATCGCACTAATAATTATAAACGAATTACCTCCCCTTGTCAAGGGGTCTGCGCAATTTCCATCTGTAAAAAAACACAGTCAAATAACCGGCAGGCCGGCAAACTGTTCTCATAGATCAGCGCCGATAGTTTTTGTCCTTGAGAGCTCTCTCCATCTCGCGCTGATGCTCTCGTTTTTTGATCTCTTCTCTCTTATCATGCTTTTCTTTACCCTTGGCCAGAGCCAGTTCAATTTTGGCCAGGTTGCCCTTCAGGTAAAGTTTGAGAGGAATAAGGGTAAACCCCTTTTGATGGGTGGCCCCGAGCAGACTTCTAATCTGCTTTTTATGCAGCAGAAGCTTGCGTTTGCGCTCGGGTTCGTGATTTGCCCGATTGCCCTGCTTATAGGGGCTGATATGCATATTATGAAGGTATACCTCCCCCTCTTCCACCAGGGCAAAGCTGTCCTTGAGATTTACTCTGCCCTCCCTGATTGATTTTATCTCTGTGCCTTTCAGTTTGATGCCCGCTTCATAGGTCTCTTCAATAAAATAATTATGTCTCGCCTTGCGGTTGCGGGCAACTACTTTGACATTTTCATCCTGATCGGCCATGCTATCACCTCATTCATTCCATGTCAGCCAGAACAAAATCCAGCTCTCTTTCTTCAACGTTGGCTTTGATCACGCGCACTTCGACCTCATCACCAAGCCTGTAGATTTTTTTCTTCCTCTCTCCGACCAGGGCCTGAAGATCATCGCGATACTGATAATAATCATCCGTAAGGTCCTCAACATGCACCAGACCTTCAGCCGTGTTTTCCAGCTGCACGAAAAACCCAAAGCTGGTTACTCCGTTGATAATACCGGTGAATTTATCTCCCACGTACTGCTGCATGTATTCTATCCTCTTAAGATCGACCGAGTCTCTCTCGGCATCCAGAGCCCTGCGTTCCTGAACCGAACAGTGATCGGCCACCTCGGGCAGATCATCCTCCAGCTGCCAGCGGCGCTCCTTTTCCAGTTTACCCTGATTTATTATTTCTTTTATTATCCTGTGGACCATCAGATCGGGATAGCGGCGGATGGGCGAGGTGAAATGACAGTAACAATCAAGCGAAAGGCCGAAATGGCCGATATTCACCGGAGAATATACCGCTTTCTTCATCGAGCGCAGCATCATCGTTTCGATGATATTCTCAGCCCCGGTGCCGCTCACCTCATCGAGCAGCTCCTGCAGAGCTCCCGGATGTATCTCGCCGCTCTCCCCTCCTTTGATATGGTATCCGAAGTTATGAATGAATTCGTTAAATTCCTCTATACTCTGCGGATCTGGATTATCGTGAACACGATAGATAAAAGGCTCCTCCCGCCAGTAGGCCTCTCTGGCCACCGCGCGGTTGGCGGCTATCATAAACACCTCTATCATCTGTTCGGGAAGGCCGTGTTCTCTTTTCTGAAGATCCACTGCCCTGCCCCTATCATCCAGAATGACCTTGACTTCCGGAAACTCAAACTCGATAGTCCCCCGCAGCCTTCTGCCGCTCATGAGCTTTTCGCGCAGTTCTTTCATGAGTTCCAGATCGGAGACTATATCGCGGTATTCTTTCCGGATATCCTGATCCTCATCTTCGAGTATCTGACGGGCCTCATCATAAGTCAGCCGGTAATTCGAGTTGATGATCGATTCGGTTATCTCATAATCCTCGAGCTCGAAGGGCTCGAGATTATACTCCATAAACACGCTCATCGCCAGCCTGTCCTCTCTTGGCCTCAAACTGCAGAGGTCGTTGGAAAGCCTTTCCGGCAGCATGGGAATAACTCTATCGACCAGATAAATGCTGGTGCCGCGTTTGAATGCCTCTTTATCTATCTTAGAATCCTCTTCTACATAATAACTGACATCGGCTATGTGCACTCCCAGCCGCAGCTTATTGTCGGAAATTTTCTCGATAGAAACAGCATCATCAAAGTCTTTGGCTTCCTCAGGGTCGATTGTGAAAAGCCTGAGATCTCTGAGATCTCTGCGTCGTTCTATCTCCTCTGAGGGTATCTCGGAACTGAGATTTTCAGCCGCCTGCACAACTTTGCCCGGAAATTCCTGCGGAAGATCCAGCTGACGGATCAAAGCTTCCAGATCCACACCGGATTCGCCCTGTTTTCCCAGAACCTCGACTATCTTACCCTCTGGATTTCGGTTGCGCTCCGGCCAGCGGGTTATCTTAACCACAACTTTATCGCGATCATCTGCTCCCTTGAATTCATCCTGGGGAACGAAAACGTCGGTATTGATCCTCTGATTGTCGGGGATCACAAAACCATAGCGCTTGTAACTATCCAGCACTCCTACAATATGCTCGTTGGCTCTTTCCAGTATCTTGACTACTTCTCCCTCGTCCTTTTTGCCGTGACTGTGAGGCAGAAATCTCACCAGAACCTTATCGTTGTTCATAGCCCCGTTGAGATTATCAGGATTTATAAACACGTCTTCCTTTTCCGGGTTGTCCGGTATCAGGAAAGCAAAACCCTTCGGATTGCGGTCGACTCTACCTCTTAAGAGGTTGAACTTTTCCGGAACTCCGTAAAGACCGCGGCTGCTCCTGTGAATAAATCCTTCTCTGACCAGCGATTCCAGCACCTCTTCGAACTCATCTCTCTGCTCTCGCGACACATCAAATCTTTCTGCGATTTCCTGCGGTGAGAGAGGCTTTTCCGCTTCCTGCTGCAAAAACTTTTTGATCTCCAATCTTGCTGACATAAATTATAACCCCAGTTCTTCAGAAATTTCCTGCATACCCTCCAGGCCGAGACCTACAAATTCCTCCAGCTCCAGGTCCATCTCGCTGCAGCTGGCTATTACATCTCTGTCGGCCCCCCGGGCAAATGATGTTTCTTCGTATCTATTTAAGACAAATTCAGTATCAACTTCGTTCAAATCCTTTTCGGGATGCACCAGAGCGGCAGCCACGATCAAACCTGTCAGAGGATCACTGGCGTATAAAGCTTTGGCCATAAGAGTCCTGCGAGGAATATCGTGAGCATCGTTGTGAGCTCTGACTGCATGTACGATGTCCTCTGCCAGACCCATCTCCTCCAGCTTTTCAGCTCCGATCAAACTGTGCTTTTCCTCGTCATCAGCCGTCTCCTCATAATCGATATCGTGGAGCAGACCGCTCAGCCCCCATTTTTCTTCGTCCTCATCAAAATAACGGGCCAGCCTTCGCATCACACCCTCCACTGCCAGACAGTGCTTTACCAGATTATCCTCGCTAATATTGTCCCTGACAAGGTCCAAAGCTTCATCTCTGGTCATTTCCAAGGTTTATTCCCCCAGCTTATTAATTATCGTCTCTTTTTCCCTTGAGTACAAATCGAGCTTTAGCCCGGGCCAGCTCATCTCCCATTTTGTTTTCTATTCGGGATGAAGTTTCGATTATTCGCCGCCGCTGTTCCTGAATCCAGCCCAGAACACGCAGAGTCTCGCCGGTGTTAACCGGCTCGACATATCTAACAGTCATCTCAGCAGTGACTGCCTGCCATCCCTGCAGATATATCGACTTGGCCATGGCTTCATCGAGCAGGGTGCTGATAATGCCGCCGTGCACAACACCTCTGAAGCCCGAAAGCTCCTCGCCCGGTGTGAATTCAGTCATAACCCGGCTTTTTTCATCGTCTTCATGTTCAAAATCAAGCTGAAGGGAGAGGGGATTATCCTCTCCACAAACTATACAGTAACTGTCGTCTTCGAAATTCAAATGACACACACCTCCCGGACAAACCGCTTACGGAATAAATCGTTCCTATATAAAAATAGGGGCAAAGACCAGAGCCACGATAGTCATAAGCTTGATGAGAATATTGAGAGAGGGACCGGATGTATCTTTAAACGGATCACCCACGGTATCTCCAACCACCGAAGCGGAGTGGGTTTCTGTGCCCTTGCCGCCAAAGTTACCAGCTTCGATATATTTCTTGGCATTATCCCAGGCTCCGCCGGCATTCGCCATCATGATTGCCAGCACAACCCCGGTTGAAAGCGCTCCGGCCAGCAGCCCACCCAGAGCTTCCACGCTCCAGAGTCCTATCAGCACGGGCACGACTACCGCCAGCAGACCGGGCAGAACCATCTGTTTTAAAGCGGCATTGGTGCTGATAGCAATACATCTTTTGCTGTCAGGCTTCTGAGTTCCTTCCAGTATTCCCGGATATTCTTTAAACTGTCTGCGGACTTCTTCGATCATTTTGAAAGCAGCTTTGCCCACCGCCTGCATCGTCAGAGCGGAGAACAAAAATGTCATCATAGCACCGATAAAAAGACCTATAATTACATCAGGCTCGGTGAGACTTATAACATCCAGCTGCACCGCCTCGGAAAATGCGGCAAATAGAGATAGGGCAGTTAGCGCAGCAGAGCCAATGGCAAAACCCTTGCCGATAGCAGCGGTGGTATTGCCGACAGAATCGAGTTCATCTGTAATATCTCTTACTTCTGAATCCAGCTCCGCCATTTCTGCTATACCGCCGGCATTATCGGCGATAGGCCCGTAAGCATCTATACTGAGTGATATTCCGATTGTCGAAAGCATTCCGACAGCAGCCATGGAAATTCCATACAAACCGGCAGCCTGATAGGAAATAAATATAGCTATGGCTATGGCCAGTATGGGGAAAAGAGTACTTTTCATGCCTACTGCCACTCCGGCTATAATGTTGGTAGCAGCACCTGATTGTGACTGTTCGGCTATGCCCTGAACAGGTCCGTATTTCTCCGAGGTATAGTATTCAGTGATCCTTCCAATCACAGTTCCCACAATCAATCCGGAAAGTATCGCCCAGAAGGCTCCCAGATCGGGCAGAAGATAGTTGACCAAAACAAAAGCGAAGATAACGGTGATCACCGAACTTATGGTTAAACCCTTATCGAGCGCTTTGGCCGGATCGCCGCCTTCTTTAGCTTTGACAAATTGGGTCCCTATCATGGCGGCTATAATACCCAGCGAAGCAAGCAGCAGAGGTAAGACGACGTATTCGGTGCCCAGAGTCGTTCCCAGAGTCATGGCAGCAACTATAGAACCCACGAATGATTCGAAAAGATCAGCGCCCATGCCGGCCACATCACCTACGTTATCACCTACATTGTCGGCGATAACTGCGGGATTGCGGGGGTCATCTTCAGGCATCCCCTCTTCAACTTTTCCTACCAGATCAGCTCCTACGTCCGCAGCTTTGGTATATATTCCTCCGCCTACACGGGCAAATAGCGCGATAGAGCTGGCGCCGAAAGCAAAGCCGCGGATCGCCTCGACATTATCCATGAATAATATGTAAAGAATACCCAGGCCGAGAGTGCCCAGTCCTACAACGGTCATTCCCATAACAGAACCGCCTGCAAAAGAAATATCAAGTGCATCGTTGAGCGAGGTTCGGGCCGCCTGTGTGGTGGGAGCGTTGGCATTGGTTGCTATCTGCATGCCGATAAAACCGGATAGACCGGAAAATATAGCTCCCAGAATAAAGGAAACAGCGGTCTGCCATCCCAGGGTCGGAATTATGAGCACAGTAACGCCCACAACAAAAATTGCCAGAATGCTGTACTCTCTGCTCAGAAAAGCCATTGCTCCTTCGTTTACGTCACTGGAAAGCTCATCCATTCTTTCCGTGCCTCGATCCGCCTTGAGTACCTTTTTGGCCCTGATCAGAGCAAAGATCAAAGCCAGAATTCCCGCCGAGGGGACTACTAACTCCATTAAGACTATACCTCCTGTTAAGTATATGATATTTTATTTAAAAACCTTATTTTCGCCTGCTTTCGCCTTTGAAAAATATTATTATCATAAAAAGAGAAACAGCGGTCAACGACCGCTAATTGTAAAAACCGGTATAATTTTAAGTCATATCTATCATACCACAGCCAGTATCAGAGAAAGCAGCATGAAAATTACAGCCCCTGCTCCGGTGGCCTTGTTTATCTTCTGCTCGAGTCTCCGACCGGAAGAGCCAAAAAACTCCGTCGCGCCTCCATCGATAGTTCCGGAAAGGCCGGCACTTTTACCCGACTGAAGAAGCACCCCGACAATTACCCCTATGGAAACGATCAGATGCAGGACTCGCAAAACAAACAAAACACTCACCTCCTGTATCAATCGATCATTTTGGTGATTGTTAAACTATAAAGAGGCTTAATTTACTATTCCATTCATCCTTAATTATTTTAACATAACTCCGATCAAAATACAATTGTCAGTTCTCGCCCGATTGAAATCACACTTTCACTGTGGTATATTTATTATACGCTGATTTATTGGAGGGGTTTTATGAACAGCGAAAAACCCGTCTTTAAACTCTTTGCCATTCCCGAAGAAGTCCTTCAGAATCAGGATCTCAACACCCGGGCCAAGATAGCTCTTGTCGCCCTCTGGAGTCAGTATGAGGGTTCCCGACACATCAATATTTCTCCCGGCACTTTCACCCGGCTGACCTCACTTCCTCCTGAAGGTGTTTTCAACGCTCTTAACAGACTCGACGACAGCGGCTGGATCGAATTGATAGATTATGATGCGGACAGAAAAATAGAACTCGAACTGGCACGTCCCGCAGGCCGACCGGAAAGTTTTTCGCATGGCTTTACGCCGGATGAAAATGAGTCCGCTTCTGCTGAAGATTCCAAAACAGATGAAGATTTCAGGACAGATCCCGACCAGAAAGAGACAGCTGAAAAAAAGCTCATTTCCGCCTGGCGCAGTGAGTTTCCCGGCAGACAGCTGACTCCCGGCGATCTAACCCATCTACAGGCCTATCTGGAACGCGGTATGGATGCCGAACTTTTGATAGAGATCATTAAGTATACCGCCGGCAGGGTGCGCGGAAACCCTCTGGCTTATATGAGAAAAATTTTAAACGATCTCCACTCGCAGAATATCACCTCAAAAGAAGGTTTTTGGCAGCATCAGGAAAATTTCAAAGGGGAGTCCCAGGATGGATGAGAATTTCGAAGATATAATAAAAAGAAAAAAAGAGGAGCTGAACTCCGAAAGCTCAAAAACCTCCTCGCAGAAATCACGGAAAGCAAAAGTCGACAGGGAAACGATGGTCGACAGAATTTATTCCCATATAATCGAAAATGCCGGTATCGATCCTCTTTATCGCCAGTGCAGCTTCAGAAATTACGAGACGGATCATCTCTGCGAAGAAAACTGCGAGGCCTTCAAGACAGTTAATGATTACGCCGACAATATTCTTTCCAGCATAAGCAAGCCCCGCCCGAAGTCCATGTACCTTTACAGCAGACACCCCGGCATAGGCAAGACACATCTGGCAGTAGCCACCCTGAAAAGAGCAGCCAAAATGATAGCCGAGCGCGAATACGAAAAAAAAGAGGTGGTTCAATACGGGGTCTTCCCCTACAACAGCAACTGGTCCCCCGTTTATTTTATCAATGTTTCTGAAGGCCTGATGGATATTAAAAATGACATAGAGGAAAATCACAGGGAGCTGGAAAAATCCAGATATTTTCAGAAGGCCAAGACAGCCCGGCTGGTTGTTTTCGACGACATCTTTAACGATGCCCGCTACAGCCCTTTTGTGCTGGAAACACTGCTTTACTGGGTTGATTACAGGCTCAAAAACGAACTGGCCACAATTTTTACATCCAATCATAACTTCGAAAAATTTCTCAAGGAAGCCAGCAGCCCGGTAAAAGAAGAGGACCTGCAGGTCATAGCCAGAAATATCGCTTCCCGGATACATAAGATGGTCTCCGGTTATAAGATATCCCTGCAGAGTTCTCCGCAGACGGATTATCGCAAGCGCGGCGCAGATAACAAGCACTGGTAAATAAGAGGGGGTTTTGCTAAATGAATTGTGGTAAAATAGGTAATTGTTCTATTCAATCCAGGGTGAATATTTATGTTGAGCAGGACTGAAGCAGTCGAAAGGCTGATAATGCTGCGCAGATCTTTATTCCCCTCCGACAGCTGTTTTCCCTCGGACACCGGCGATACCGCAGAATTCGATCAGTTCATAATAGATATTATAGGCCCCACTGAAGAAAAATCCAGCAGAATTACAGAGATAATCAATCTGGCTCTTTACAGACAGATAACACCCAGAACCGCTGCTGTGGCCATACAGGAACTGGCCTCCAATAAGACCTCATACAAAACCGGTAGAAAAAATAAGAAAAATACGAAGCCGGGTAAAAAGGGGCGAAACGGTCAGGAAAACTCCGGCGGCAGTCCGGCCAAAAAGGAGAAAAGGAAGTCTCCAGGAGTGGAAAATCTTGAGGAGCTGAAAAAACGGGGCTGGAACAGAAGAGTTTAATAATATACAGCATATCAAAAAACCCCCACCATTTAGGATGAGCCCGGTGGGGGTTTTTTCTGTTTTATAATATTTTCAGAAAAATCTACTGCGCTTCTCGCTGACGGTCAGTCCAGATTAAAGAAGGCATCTTCTCCAGCATAGCGGGCTGAGCTGCCCAGCATCTCCTCTATGCGGATCAGCTGATTGTATTTGGCCACTCTCTCCGATCGCGCCGGGGCGCCGGTCTTGATCTGACCGGTATTCAATCCGACGACCAGATCAGATATGGTGACATCCTCGGTTTCGCCGGAACGATGTGATATCACCGAGGTGAATCCTGCCTGTTTTGCCCTTTCCACGGTGTCCATGGTCTCGGTCAGGGTTCCGATCTGATTTACCTTGATGAGTATCGAATTGCTGCTGCCTTCTTCGATACCCCGCTCCAGTCTTTCGATGTTGGTCACATAAAGATCATCACCGACTATCTGGATATCTTCACCCAGCTCCTCGGTCATTTTTCTCCATCCCTGCCAGTCATCCTCGTCATGACCGTCCTCTATCGAGATTATGGGATATTTATCGACCAGATCGGAGTAATATTCGACCATTTCCTCAGAGGTTCTTTCGACTCCTTCTCCGGAAAGCTTGTATACACCGTCCTCATAAAGTTCGGAAGCGGCAGCGTCCAGCGCGAACAGGAAATCGTCTCCCGCGCTGTAACCGGCCCGCTCCACTGCATTCATGATTACCTTTAAAGCCTCTTCATTGGAATCGAGATCAGGAGCAAATCCTCCTTCATCACCGATCGAGGTGCTCAGTCCTTCGCTCTGCAGAACATTTTTGAGGGAGTGATAGACCTCTGCTCCCATCTTGATTGCTTCTTTGAAACTATCAGCACCGACCGGCATGATCATGAACTCCTGTATGTCGACGTTATTATCGGCATGCTCTCCTCCGTTGAGGATATTGAGCTGGGGCACGGGCAGGGTGCGCGCTCCTGCTCCGCCGATATAATTGAAGAGATAGGTGTCGGATGCCAGCGAAGCGGCCCGGGCAATCGCCATCGAGACTCCCAGGATGGCATTGGCTCCCAGCACCTCTTTTTTATCCGTGCCGTCAAGATCGAGCATTATCTGATCCAGCAAAATCTGTTCGCGGGCATCGTAACCTATAAGCTCTGGAGCTATGGTGGAATTTACATTTTCGACCGCCTTACTTACCCCTTTGCCGTGAAATCTGTCCTCATCTTCATCACGCAGTTCCAGGGCTTCGTGTTTGCCTGTCGAGGCTCCCGATGGCACGAGAGCTCTACCCATGGCTCCACCTTCCAGATAGACCTCGACCTCTACTGTGGGATTGCCGCGGGAGTCGAGTACCTCCCGCGCCAGAATATCAGAAATCATCGTATTCATCTAAATCAACCTCCACTCTGAATTTTATATTTGCTGCTGCTCTGAGGAGACAAAAGTGAACTTCCGGTCATCTCCTCGGGTTTATCCAGTTCCAGAATATCCAGCATCGTCGGAGCTATATCGGCCAGAATTCCGCTCTCTACTCCCACACCCTTCGGTCCGCCGAGATAAAACAGGGGCACCGGATTGGTGGTGTGAGCTGTAAAAGGCGATCCGTCGTCTTCTTCCATCTTTTCGGAATTACCGTGATCGGAGGTCAGCAGCACCTGACCACCCTCTTCCAGTATGGCAGGAACTACACGGGAAACACCTTCATCTACAGCTTCAACAGCTTTAACAGCTGCTTCAAAATCACCTGTATGACCGACCATGTCGGGGTTGGCAAAGTTGAGCACTATGACGTCAAAATCCTCTTCCTCTATAAGTTCCAGAACTTTCTCGGTAACTTCGGGAGCGCTCATCTCGGGCTGATTGTCATAGGTTTCTATCTGGGGTGAAGGTATCAGCACCCTCTCCTCGCCCTCGAATTCTTTTTCCTCGCCACCGTTGAAAAAGAAAGTCACATGAGCATATTTTTCGGTCTCGGCGATGCGCAGCTGTTTTAATCCTTCACGGCTTAAAATCTCGCCCAGCCCGTTTTCCACCGTCATGGGAGGAAAAGCTATGGGCAGATCGAAATCCTCATCATACTCTGTCATGCATACATAATAAAGATCTTCGGGATGATCGGCATCTCTTTCAAATTCGGCAAACTCCTCGAGAGCGAGAGCCCGGGTGATCTGTCTGGCTCTATCAGCTCTGAAGTTGAAGAATATGAGAGCATCTCCGTCATCGATGCTGCCTTCAGAATTGATCACAGCCGGCTCCACGAATTCATCGTTGACGCCCTCTTCGTAGGAATTTTCCACGGCTTTTTTTGCTGCCGCAGCTTCCCTGCCCTCGGCTTTAACCAGGGCTTTATAGGCTTTCTCGGTTCTGTCCCATCTTTCATCGCGATCCATGGTATAATAGCGGCCGCTGACCGTAGCTATCTCTCCCACGCCGAGCTCTTCCATCTTTTCTTCCAGCTGATCAATATATTTTAGGGCGCTCTGTGGAGGAGTGTCGCGGCCGTCCAGTATCGCATGTACAAAGACCTCATCAAGACCGAAATCCTCTGCCATCTCGAGCAGTCCGAAAAGGTGCAGGATATGACTGTGCACGCCTCCGTCTGATAAAAGCCCCATCAGATGCAGCGCACCGCCGTTATCGCTCGCGGTACGAATCGCCTTCATCAATTTTTCGTTCTCCGGCAGGGTTCCATCCTCTATGGCCTTATTTATGCGGGTGAACTCCTGATATACTTTTCTGCCGGCACCTAAGTTGAGATGACCGACCTCGGAATTGCCCATCTGACCATCGGGCAGTCCTACGGATTCGCCGGCCGCTCCCAGCCGGGCCCGCGGAGCATTCTGGTACAGTTTATCCAGAAAGGGAGTTTCTGCTTCTCTGGTAGCATCACCCTTCTTCTCGGGGGAGATGCCGTATCCATCCATTATTATGAGTGCTAGCGGTTTGGGCCTCTGTTTTGACATTTTTTTATCACTCCTGCAAAGGACTCTGCGGTTAAACTGGCTCCTCCCACAAGGGCACCGTCTATGGTGGTCCGGGAGATAAAGTCCTCGATGTTGTGTGGTTTTACACTTCCGCCGTACTGAATTCTTATCTTCTCTTCAGCACCCGGCGAGATATCCTCAACTATATCACGTATGCTGTCGATAGTGCTGGCCGCTTCCTCGGGGCTGGCGCTTTCTCCGGTGCCGATGGCCCAGAGCGGCTCGTAAGCAATGGTGACTTCAGGGATGTCTTCATCAGCCACTCCGGAAAGGGCCGACCAGACCTGAAAAGCCACCTTCTCTTCTGTTCTGCCTTCTTCTCTTTCCTCCAGGCTTTCTCCCACGCACACGATGGGTTTTAATCCTTTCTCCAATGCTTTGCGAACCTTCATATTGACCTCGCGGTCGGTCTCATGAAAATATTCCCGGCGCTCTGAATGTCCGATAATCACATGTTCCAGGTCGAGATCTGTCAGCATCTGTGGCGATACTTCTCCGGTAAAAGAGCCGCTGTCCTTCCAGTACATGTTCTGAGCTCCCACCATGATATCGCTGTCTTCCAGCTCATCGACCACAGCCGGCACAGCTACAAAGGTCGGGCACACGGCCATATCGACATCGTCAACATCAGAAACCATATCTTTCAGCTCGCCGACCAGCTCTCTGGCCTCTGAAGGTGTTTTATTCATCTTCCAGTTACCGGCTATAAATGGTCTGCGCATAATATTTTCCCTCCCATTTATTCAGATGTATCAATTTATTGGCGTTTATTCCAGGTCGTCCAGGATCTCTACACCGGGAAGCGGTTCACCCTCGAAAAATGTCAGGGAAGCACCACCGCCGGTGGAAACATGAGACATCTTCTCTTCGACTCCGGCTTTGCGGATGGCAGCTGCCGATTCGCCGCCGCCTACGACTTTATAGGCTTCGCTTTCTGCCAGAGCTCTGGCCACCTGCATGGTTCCTTCAGCAAAAGCATCTATCTCAAAAACTCCCAGCGGTCCATTCCAGGTCACAGTCCGGGCATTTTTTATCGTTTCTGTATACTTTTCTAAAGTCCGGGGACCGCCGATGTCGAGTATCTGCCAGCCGGCCGGAACTTCCGAGCGGTCAACGACTCTGCTCTCAACGCCTTCTTCGCATTCTTCAGCTATGACCACATCTTCCGGCAGCAGCACTTCGACGCCCATGCTTTTTGCTTCCGAAAGAATCTCCTGCGCCAGTTCGGTTCTGTCTTCTTCTACCAGGGAATCGCCGACCTCAAAACCCTGAGCCAGCAAAAATGTATTGGCTATACCTCCTCCGAGCAGAAGCTGATCGCATTTATCGAGCAGATTTTTTATGACGGACATCTTATCGGAAATCTTGGCTCCGCCGATGATGGCAGCGTAGGGAGATTCGGGATTTTCCATGGCCTCGCCCAGAGAGTTGATCTCCCTCTGCATCAGAAAACCGGCCACCGCAGGCAGATATTCGGCCACTCCTGCCGTGGAGGCGTGAGCGCGATGGGCAGCACCGAAGGCATCGTTCACGAAGACATCGGCCGGCGCGGCTAATTTCCGGGCAAATTCAGGATCGTTCTCCTTCTCTCCGGGATAAAATCGGGTGTTCTCGAGCAGCAGTACATCTCCGTCCTCCATGCTTTCGACAGCCTGTTCAACTTCCGGGCCGATGCAGTCATCGACTTTTTTGACCTCTCTGCCGAGCAGTTCGGCCAGCTCTTCGGCCACCGGATCCATCCGAAGTTCTTCAGAAGGAGAGCCTCCCGGCCGTCCCAGATGCGACATCAGAATTACTCTGGCCTCTTCTCTGATCAGATAATCGATAGTATCCAGGGCAGAATCTATGCGGGTATTATCATCAACCTTACCGTCCTTGAGAGGAACGTTGAAGTCGACTCTGACCAGGGCATTTTTGCCGGCAAAATCAAAATCTTTGAGAGTTTTTTTATCCATTGTGAATTCACCCCCTGAAAATTTTACAGCTCCCGGCTGATAATCGGGTTTTGATCAAACCGGAATTAAAATAATGGGTGCAGCGGAGAAGCTTGAGAGCATCTGCTCCTCCGCTGCTTCCTCAATTTATAAGTTCTATTCTAATTATATATCGTTTTAATTATGGTTTACAGACCCAGTTCCTTCATTCTAACTGCCATATCTACCAGCCGGCAGGCATAACCCCATTCGTTGTCATACCAGGATAAAATCTTGACCTGATTTCCGGATATTACTTTGGTGTGATTGGGGTCATAGATCGAGGAGCGGGAATCGGCGAATACATCGCGAGAGACGAGAGGATCTTCAGTATATCCCAGAATGCCTTCCAGTTCGCCTTCAGCAGCTGATTTCATTGCCTCATTGATGTCCTCTTCTGTAACTTCTTCTTCTAAATCCACTACCAGATCGACAACGGAGCCTGTAGGAGTGGGCACTCTCATGGCCATGCCGTCCAGCTTGCCCTTCAATTCAGGCATAACCTCCGTTATGGCCTTGGCTGCTCCTGTCGTGGTCGGCACGATATTTTCTGCGGCTGCTCTGCCTCTGGTTATCTTCTTCCAGCTGTAGGGGCCGTCCAGGATGTTCTGCGAGGTCGTGTAAGCGTGTACTGTGGTCATAAGGCCCTTTTCTATGCCGAATTCATCCTGCAGAACTTTGGCGACCGGACCAAGAGCATTGGTGGTGCAGGAAGCATTGGAGACCACATCGTGCTCGGCGGGATCATAATCCTCATCGTTAACACCCATGACCACGGTGCAGTCCTCATTATCGGCCGGAGCTGAGATGAGAACCTTATCGGCGCCTGCCTCGAGATGGCCGGCTGCCTCTTCGCCATCACGGAAAAGTCCGGTGCACTCGAGTACAACCTCGGCTCCTACGTCAGCCCAGGGGATATCGGCGGGATCTTCTTCCTGGCACACGGGGATTTCTTCGCCGTCCACCACAATGCTGCTGTCGGTGTGGTCGACTTCAGCCTCAAATTCGCCATAATTGCTGTCATATTTCAACATGTAAGCGAGCGTTCTGGGTTCTATGAGGTCGTTAATGCCTACAAATTCAACATCCTCGCTGTCAAAAGCACTCCTGAAAACACTTCTGCCTATCCTGCCAAAGCCATTGATACCAATTTTAACGGTCATCTTTTATCACCCTCCTGGATTTATTGAGTTTAATCATTTTTCAGCGGTAAATCTTCTGTCTGCAGTTCATCCTGCGCTGCCGGTGAGATTTTTTACCATCCTGCGAGCCGTCCGTTCGTCTGTGATCAACACGTCCTGATACTCCGGAGAAACGACTGCTGGAATCGCCCAGACTTTATCTTCTCCACCTGCCACAGCTATCACCCGATCCATTTCGGCCACCTCTTCCAGTCCCAGACCTATAGAAGGAGTTGATTCAACAATATTTCCGTGAATGTCGAAGTAAAAACCAAAGGATTCGCCGATAGCGCCGGCTTCTTTGAGCTCTTTGATTTCCTCCTGATTGCGGCCGCGCCGGGAAGCCATTTCGGCCGCATCTCCTATTCCATGAACCAGTATATTGCATTCATTCATCAGGCTGAGTGTTTTCTGTATCGAAGGCTCCCGCTTGATGACTTCGATATTCTCCTCTCTGAGATTGTCGGGAACCTGCAGCAGATGATAAGCTCCGCCGATTTTGTTGGCTATCTCGGCGGCAATTGTATTGGCCTGGATTTCAACCACCTCGCCCAGACCTCCGCGGCCGGGCACAACTTCGACCTTTCCCTCCAGACTTTCTTTGCTGGGCATCATGCTGGCCACTTCGGCCATAGTGAAGCCGCCTGTAACACCCAGAATATCACCGGACTCGAGTATGCCCAGAATATAACGAGCAGCACTCCTGCCCAGTTCCTGAAGCAGGGTAGTATGCTCGAAATCACAGGGAACTATTATGATGCTTTCCAGTCCGAGCAGGTCGGTAAGATCTTTTTCCAGATGGGAAAGATCTCTGAGTTCCTGAATATATCTCTGAAAATCCTTGAGAAAAGATTCGCCGCTTTCGCTCAAAACCGCCCCGGCTCTGGTGATCTCGACCAGGCCCTGAGAAGCAAGGAAATCGAGTTCATTGCGCATCTTTCTCTCGCTCTCATCCAGCTTTTCGGCAAGCGATCGCCTTCCTATAGCGCCCTCCTCCTTGATTTTGCTCATAATACTGAATCTGGTCTCCGCCAGTTCCAGAACCTCGGGCACTACTTTATTTTGTATTTTGAATAGATATTCCATGCTTCAGTTCCTCCCTGCCGGCCGCTGAAAAGAACGATTTTCGTGCAGTCAAATCCTCTGCCGGGAATATTTTTGCCCTCTAGGAACGATATTGTCCCAGACCCGGCAAAAAAATAGCTTCTTTCTATTCCAAATGTATTATAATACAATAAGAACCAGAATGCAAGACCTGAAAGCAAAAATTTCAACCGGAAAATCTATCACGTTTTCTATCCGGTTATATCTGGTGATACCATCTGCCTCTTCGGGTAGAAGAGGGAATATTTAATGAATTCCGGTATTTTGCCGCCGTCCGCCGGGAAATATCTATCCCGTATTCCTCTTTAATCTTTTCAATTATCTCCCGGTCACTCATCGGGCTATCCGGATCCTCTTTTTCGATTATCTCAGAAATTATAGCCCTGACGGCGGGAGCAGCAGTGCCTTTAACACCGCCGTTGAAGAAGAATTTGAACTGAAAGAGACCTCTGCCCGTCTGCAGATATTTGTCCCTTACTGCCCTGCTGACTGTGGACTCATGTACATCTGTCTCTTCAGCTATTTCTTCCATAGTCATCGGTTTTAAATATTTTATTCCCTTCTCCAGAAATTCCCGCTGTTTTTCCACTATGCTCGATGAAATTCTTTCCAGGGTCATTCTTCTTCTTTCCACAGCTCTGATTATCCAGAGGGCCGACTGAAATTTGTCCTCCAGAAACTCCCGCGCCTCTTTGCTCTCGGCCTGTTTCATCATTCTATAATAACTATCGTTTATGGTCAGGGCAGGACTGACTCCCCGATTGAGCTCGATCCTGTACTCACCCGAAGTTTTTTTAACGATGACATCGGGTTCGAGATTGCCGGCCCCGGATAAATCCTCGTCGAAAGAGGCGGCCGGATGAGGATTAAGCCGTCTCAATAGATTCAGAGCTTTTCTGAGATCATCAGGGTCCGCGGAAAACTTCTGAAAAAGCTGTTCAAACTTCAGCTTTTCCAGCTCCTCGTAATGCTCCTCCAGCAGAATACGTTCTGCCAGTTTTAATACTTGCTCAGAACCGGCATGCTTTTCCTGATGCAGCTGAGCCCGGAGGGCTTCAACGGGTGATCTGGCCGCAATTCCGGCCGGATCCAGCTTCAAAAGACTTTTGCGAATTTTTTCGACTCTCCTCTCCCGACAATCGAGCTCCTCTGCCAGCCCGGCAGGGCTCATTTCGAGAAGTCCTCGCTCATCCAGGCTGGCCAGAATATATCTGGCTATTTCGTGGTCTTTTCCGGGCAGCACCTCCGGCAGCTGCAGTTCAAGATGTTCCAGCAGACCGGGATGATAGCTGACAAACTTTTTAAAACTTTCCGTATCCCCCGAGCTCACCTGTCCTTTTCCTCTTTTCATCCTGTGGGCTTCAACTCTTTCCTGCCATTCTTCCTCTTCCCGGGCCAGAAGAGGATTCTCCAGGAGTTTGCCATCTATGAATTTTTCCAGCTCCAGGCTGTTGTACTGCAGAAGCTCTATCGCCATCTGCAGTTTTGAGGTCATCACTATTTCCTGTTTTTGTGTCTGTTTTTGCTCAGGTTGAACATTCATAGAAAGATCCATTACTGTTCCCCCCTGAGGCCGCGAGCTATCTTTTTCAGTCTTCTCATCCGGCTGTTCACACCTGATTTACTGAGCGGCGGATCGAGCTTCTCACCCAGCTCCTTCAAACTGGCGTAAGGGTTGTTTTTTCTCAGCTCAGCCATCTCCTGCAGGCCGGAAGGCAGATCCTGTAATTTTCCAGCTCTTTCCATGTCCTTTATTGCCTGCAGCTGTTCCATGGCAGCTGAAACAGTTTTATCGAGATTTGCGGTTTCAAAGTTGACCCGACGGTTGACATCTTCTTTCATACCACTCACAATTCTGTTATTTTCCAGCTTGAGCTGAGCTTTTTCTGCCCCCATAAGGTTTAATACCGCAGAGATACTTTCAAAATTTTTAAAGTAGAGCACGAAAAGATCGCGATGTTCGATAAAACCCGGCCTCAAATTTAAGGTGAAGAATAATTTCATCAAATCCTCCGCCTGAGCGCTGTGGTCACATCTTATCTCCAGATGATATTCCGCCTCGGGGCGGTTGACCGAACCTGCCGCCAGAAAGAACCCCCTGATATATGCCTGAGCCTGCTTTTTGTGCGTGAAAAATCGGGGATTGATATAAAAATCGGGCCGCCCCTCCTCCGTCAAAAGCTTGAGTTTCTTTAAAAAACTGTTCAGCTCCGGCTGGTCCGGCAGATATATCTCATAATTATTGCCGCCGCCGAACCGGTCATCCTGAGCCAGAACTTCCACTGCCAGATCATATCTGCTGCGCAGCCAGCTGTAGACCCGGCGTGAGAGATCAGCATAAGAAATCTCGAGTCTGAAGGCCAATCTGTTTGCGCTCAGAATTATGGAGCCGGCTCTTCTCATCAGAGCTGTCAGCTCGGCTTCCAGTTCCTTCTCGTTATCGCTATCATATCTTACCAGTTCATGCTTCACTTCATCTGTAAAGGACATCTATAGTAAACTTCCCCCTGAATTTTCATCTGCTATGCTCATAATTATTCTGGAAAGTTTTTGAGGATCATGACGCAGATAGTAATCATCCTGGCGCTGAAGCAGTTCAGCCGATCTGATTTTTAGCCCCATCTCCTTGAGTTCTACCTCCTTGTATCCGACAGGCCGAGAACCTTCCTCGCGATAGCGGCGGGCAATATCTTCCGGCACCGGCTCGCGGTTGACGATTATCCAGTCAAAAATCTGACTTCCCAGATGCTCGGTTATAGCCCTGACGTGATCGGCCGCATCATAATCGTCAGTTTCACCCGGCTGGGTCATTATATTACAGATATAAATTTTGGTGGCCGGGGAGTTTTTCATTATTTCAAATATATCATCTATCAGCAAATTGGGCAGCAGGCTGGTGTAAAGACTGCCCGGTCCCACCGTGATCAAATCGGTCTCCTTTAAAGATTCAATTGTCCTCTGGCTGGCCTGACAGGATTCGGGCTTTAAAAATACCTTCTCTATTTTTTTATCTATCAGAGGAATTGTAGACTCCCCTAACTCGCTGCTGCCGTCTTCGAAGACAGCTCCCAATCTTACGTTTTCCTTGGTGGCCGGCAGCACCTGTCCTTTCACCGCCAGCACCTTGCTCGATTCCCGCACCGCATCCTCAAAATCTCCCAGCACCTGGTTCATCGATGCTATAAAGAGATTGCCGAAGCTGTGTCCCACGAGATGTCCATCAGCGCTGAAACGATATTGAAAGAGATCCTCCATGAGCGGTTCTGTATCTGCCAGGGCCACAAGACAATTGCGAATATCACCTGGAGGAGGCATGCTCAGCTCGCTGCGCAATTTGCCGGAGCTGCCTCCATCATCGGATACCGTGACGACTGCATTGATGTTGCTGGTTTCTCGCTTTAAACCGCGCAGCAGATTCGAGAGACCCGTTCCTCCGCCCAGAGCAGTTATCTGCGGTCCTCTCCCCAGTCTTTTTTCTCTGTACAGAGAAAGAACCGGGCTGTCAGATTCAGAGCTGATCTTTCCCAGCATCCTCATCAGAGAGCAGATAAAAAGAGCTATACCTCCCGCTGAGAACAACAGCCCCAGAACAGGAGAACCCGAAAGCAGGAATTTCAGAAGATCTATCTCGGTATTTATCTCCACAAAGGGATATATCAAACTATTTATCAGTGATACTACCCCCACAAAGGTCAGCAAAATCGCCCCTGCCAGAAGTGCCATCCACCTCTTTAAACCTATGCCGGGATAGAGCCATTTCCATACCTGCAAAGTTTTTCTCCCCTGTTTTATTCTTTTAAGAATTTATTTATCGATATCCCGATGCTGAACGCTGACCCTGTACCCCTGACTCGTCAAATAATTTTCCAGCCTGAGGACAGAAGCGACAGAGCGATGATGACCGCCTGTACAGCCGATAGCTATCATCAAATGACTCTTACCCTCCCGCCTGTATTCGGGCAGAAGAAATTTGAGAAAACTGAAAAGTCTGTCGTAAAACTTCTCCGCCTTGGGCCATTTAAAGATGTACTTCTGAACTTCCCTTTCCCTGCCGGTTTTTTCGCGCAGAGAGTCAACATAATAGGGATTGGGCAAAAATCTCACGTCGAAGACCAGATCAGCATCCATCGGCGCACCGTGCTTGAAGCCGAAGGAGGTCAGGGAAATAGATAGGTCTAAAGAATCATCCCGGGCGGATGAATAAAGCCGGTTGAGCTCCTGATTAAACTCCTGCACAGAAAATCTGGAAGTGTCAAGAACTTTGCTGGCCCGCCCTTTGAGCTCTTCCAGCAGTGATCTTTCCTTTTTTATGGCTTCCAGCAGCCTGCCCTCTTCGTCCAGGGGGTGTTTCCGGCGCGTCTCCTTAAAACGGCTGACCAGAGTCTCATTGGAAGCATTCAGGAAAAATATCTCGTAATAAAGCTCTCTCTCATCCAGCGAGTTGAGCGAGGATGAGAGCACATCGAAAAACTCCCTGCCCCTGATATCACTAACCACAGCCAGCCGATTGTAATTCGACTGCAGACACAGATCGGCAAAAGGTTCTATCAGGGCCGGCGGCAAATTGTCGACACAATAATAACCTTTATCTTCAAAAAAGTCCAGAGCCAGCGACTTACCGGCACCTGACATGCCTGTAATAATTATCAGCTTCATACACTGCACTTCCTTCCTGTCAAATTCCTCGGTGCTTTTTCAAACGTGCTCCCGGGCAAGCCTGCCCATAAACTTTTCCGGAAATTTTTTTATCATATAGGTTTTCCAGCGCGGAACCTTTACCGGTTCATCGGAGGTAAAAACATCGCTGTTTTTATGGAGGTGCTCGAGAGTGGCCAATCCCATGGCATTATTGACCGAATAAAATTTTCTATAACCCGGCAGATCATCAGGAATAGCCTCCAGATATTCAAGCAGAGTAGGAATATGGCTGCGGGCGCTTTTGATCATCTTAGCGAGAGCAGATAGCGCCTGAGAGCGATGTCGGCTGCTGAGCAGTTCCTCCTCCGTCAGGCAGAGCTCTTCCAGAGGCCAAAAGACCCTATCCCGACCGGTTATATCCGCTCTGATATCCCGGGCGATATTAACTTTCTGCAGAAAAATACCGGCTTCGGAATAGTTTTCTTCCAGCACGTTTCTTCCTCCGCTTTTTTTTCCGGCGAAATAAAGAACGATATCGGTGAGAAAACCGCCGACAGTTCCGGCCACATAATAGCAGTAATCATCCAGATCTTCAAAACTGGTTACCGATTCCTGCAGATATATCTGCATTCCCCGGTTCATCTCCTCCAGCCAGGGATAAGAAATTTCTCGCAGATCAGCCGGCAGAGATCGGTAGGCTTTCCAGAGGCGATCACAGTTTCTGACCAGCCGGCCTAGAGATTCATCTTCAAATCGGAAAGACCATCCCTGAATGCGGTCAATAAGTCCGGCGGGGTCGCTGCGGCCGGGATCGAATAATTCCACGACGGAATCCATCATCTCCGTTCTGGTATCCATGTCTATATCCGGCAGCTCATCCTCGAAGCTGTCGAGCAGTCGATCCTGCAGATAGATTATGGTAACAGGATCCTGCAGCTCATCATCGAGCATCGGTATTGTAAGAGCAAAACTTCGCGATACTTCCTCGAGCATCTCCCGGCAAAACTTTATGTCTTCCTCTTCCACGATCTCTCCTCCCCGTCATATTCTCACTGCTTATTATTTAATATATAAAACCAGGTTAATTTAGAAGTTTTTTTAGGCCAGCCGCCGCCCCAAGCACATACACGAGATATCTGCCGGGACGATAATCGGATCTTTTTGTCTGCAGTTGATAAATAGATGCGTTAAAAAATTGCGCGGTCTACCACCATCGAAGATTCTTCCAGCTGTTCTTACGCCCGGGCTGTTTTAGCGGCGGCTATCGCCCCATAAACTCCGGTCCTATCGCCCAGCTCAGCTTCGACCAGATCACAGATTTCCCGGGCTGAAGGCAGAGCATGATCGGCTGCGCTGTTCGTCATCTCCTTCCAGAATAGATCACGGGCCTTCATAACCCCGCCTCCAAATATAATCATATCGGGATTGAATAAAGTTATCAAGCTGGCCACTCCAATGCCCAGATAATAACCCATCTCCCTGTAAATCATTCTGACGGCTTGATCTCCTCTGCGGGCAGCTTCAGCTATGATATGACCGGGTATCTCCTGATCTTCCGGATCTATTTCATTTTCAGCCAGTAATTTCTCTAACTCCGGAGTTCTGCCGTTTAAAGTCATTCTTCTGGCCTCCCTGGCCACAGCGGTTCCGGAAGCCATCGCTTCCAGACAGCCGCGGTGCTGACCCAGCCCGCAGGTGGGCCCTCCCTGTTTTACGATCATGTGACCTATCTCACCGGCTCCATCATCTGCGCCGTGAAAGATCTCATCATCGATGATAATTCCGCCGCCGATACCCGTGCTGACAGTAATATAAATCTGATCGCCGCCGTCCCTGCCGGCCCCGAAATTTTTTTCTCCCAGAGCAGCAGCGTTAGCATCATTTTCGAGATGCACGGGCAGGCCGAGCTTTTCTTCGAGCTTATCCACAAGCGGAAAATCTACAAAGGGAAGGTTGGGGGTCTCATGAATTATACCTCTCCGGGTGTCGAGCGGCCCGGGGCTGCCCACTCCCATGGCTGAAAGCTCATCCTTCCCGACTTCAGCATCTTCCAGCGCAGCTTCCAGGCTGAGACAGATATTTTCCACGATCCGCTCTTCTCCTCTTTCCACTTCAGTGTCCCGGCGACAGCTGCCCATAATGCTCCCCTTCTCATTCGCTACAACAGTTAAAATTTTGGTTCCACCCAGATCCACTCCGGCTAAAATTTCATTCATAGTCCGAATTTCCCTCCTACATCTCGATCTTAAGTTCTTCTTTTACATAAGGATCCAGCAGCTTGCGGGTGCCGCTGATGATCAAAAGAGAGGTGAGACTGAAGAACAGAACAGGAAGTCCGGGAGTGAGTATGAACAGACCGGCGGTAAGGACCAGCTGAATCAAAAGCCAGATAGCCGAATGGATCAGATTATCCAGCGGAATCAGAAGAGAGTACTTTGCCCTGGTCAAAAAATCCATCTCCTCTCTCACCACAGATAGCCCCCAGAAAAGCATCTGACTCAGGGTAAAATAGAGGAGGAAATAGACCACCAGCGCGGTCAGGGCTAGCATCACAAAACTCTCCCCGGAACGGGCCAGATAAAAATTGGCGGCTATGAGGAGAACCGCGTAAACAGCACCGGCAAAGGCCATATTGATTATGCCTTTGATAAAAACCGGGGGAAGATAGGTAAAAAACTGACGCAGCTTGACCGGTTCCCGGCAGTATTTTTTGTCGATGACAGTCAGACCTGAGATGGTGAATGGGCCTATAAGCAGCAGAGGTATGAGCAGAGGAAAGGTAATTCCCTGCGGTCGAAAGGCGTTGAGAGCCAGAAACATTATCGGAGCGGAGAACGCAAACCATATTAGACTTATTATGATATTGAAAAAAAGCGACTCATAAAATTTTTTAAAAGCATCCTTAGTTATATTCCAAAAAGTCAATTCCAGACCTCCCAGCTGTCTGCATACATTTCAGTATTCAAAACTTTCTGTTCAGGCTTCTTGTTCCTCATCCGAACTTCCAAAAAGCGACTGCAGGGCTCGGGCCACTCCCGCCTCTTCGTTGCTGGCTGTAATTTTATCAGCGGAGTTTTTAATCCCGGCCGGGGCGTTTTCAACGGCAATGCCCATTCCGGCCCAGTCAATCATGCCCAGATCGTTAAAACCGTTGCCCATCGCCACCACTTCCTCCGGTTCGAAATCCATATGATTGCCCAGATATTTGAGAGCTTCAGATTTGTCGACCGAACTATTGATAACTTCTATAAAATGAGACTTGGAGGTCGTTATATTTAAACGGCAGCTGTAAAGATCTCTCAATCTGGCAATATAATGCTCCTGGCGCCGCCGGTCCTCCTCCAGAATAAGCATTTTAGTCGGAGGAGAGTCCATAACTTCGGCCAGAGGCCTGTGGACGGGCTCTCCCACAATTCCTGATGTGCGTTCATAGCCGGCGGTTTGTTCATTTCTCCGCCGAAAATATAACGAATCCTTATTATAGATACACAGCTCCAGTCCATGCTCATGGCAGAAATTCATAATCTCCCTGGCCAGGGGTAAAGCAACCGGTTTATGATAAAGCTCCCGGCCATCTCCATCCAGAATGAAAGCTCCATTGTGGCAGATAATCGGACTATCGATTTTGAGTTCTCTCTGGAAAGGCAGAGCAGTACAGTATGCCCGGCCGGTGGCGATCATAAACTCTATTCCCTCATCCTTAAATTTCTTGATGGTCCGGGCGGCCCGGGGTTCTATAGTTTGATCATCTCTGAGCAGGGTATCATCGAGATCCAGAACTACAAGCTTAAATTCCATTTTTCAATCCTCCTCTTATATAATTCCCTTTCCAGAGAGATATTCCTGCCGCAAAATATAAAGCACCCCGGAAGGGGTGCCTGACACAAAGTTAATCCATCCTCAAAATACAACCTCAATTCCCGGACTCATGTTATTTAAACTCAGATGTGAGCTCCAGAACTTCCTCCCTGATCTCCTGAAGATCGCCATCGTTTTTATAACTTTTAAGGGTTTCATAAATCAGACGGGCTATCTCCTTCATATCATCCTCTTTCATACCGCGGGTGGTTACCGCCGGGGTACCCAGACGTATGCCGCTGGTCACCTTTGGACTTCTCTCCTCGTAAGGTATGGTATTTTTATTTACCGTGATCAATACTTTATCCAGGGCGGTTTCTGCATCCTTACCGGTGATTCCCATATTGGTCAGATCGACGAGCAGCAGATGATTGTCGGTGCCGCCGGAAACAAGCCGCATTCCGTACTCCTGCAGCTCCTCTCCCAGCGTGCGGGCGTTTTTGATTATCTGCTCCTGATACTCCTCGAATTCCTCGGTGAGAGCTTCTTTAAAGCCCACTGCCTTGGCAGCAATTATATGCATGAGAGGTCCTCCCTGAATTCCGGGAAAGACAGCCTTATCGATATCATCGGCGTGTTCTTCGGAGCAGAGTATCATACCTCCCCTGGTGCTGCGCAGGGTTTTATGGGTGGTTGTGGTTACAAAGTCCGCCTCTCCTACCGGATTGGGATGAAGTCCTGCCGCAACCAGACCGGCTATATGGGCCATATCGACCATCAGATAGGCATCCACTTCGTCGGCTATTTCGCGAAATTTCTTGAAGTTGATTATCCTGGGATAGGCGCTGGCACCGGCGATTATCAGTTCCGGATCATATTCTTCGGCCAGCCGGGAAACCTGATCAAAATCGATTATCTCCTGTTCTTTATCGACGCCATAATGGACAACATCGTAATAATCTCCGGAAATATTGACAGGGCTGCCGTGGGTTAAATGACCGCCGTGGGACAAATCCATTGCCAGCACGGTATCGCCGGGAGATAAAGCGGAAAAGAACACAGCCTGATTGGCCTGAGATCCGGAATGAGGCTGGACATTGGCGTGTTCTGCATCGAATAATTCTTTAGCGCGCTCACGGGCCAGATCTTCGACTTTATCGACAACCTCGCAGCCTCCATAATAGCGATTGTCGGGATATCCCTCGGCATACTTGTTGGTCAGGCAGGATCCCGCCGCTTCCATGACAGCATCGCTGACAAAATTCTCAGAGGCTATCAATTCGATGTTATTATCCTGTCTATCCTGTTCTTCTTCAATGTGCTGTTTTATCTCCGGGTCGATTTCAGAAAGATTTTTCATAAAGCTGGTCCCCCTCCTGTTTATTTATGGTCCTGTTAAAATTTATTCAATAAAGCCCCTGCTTATCCTGCCTCTATCACTTAATAATTTAAATAAAATTTAATTTATCTCTGCATATGACTGCACACTGACCAAAATGCCGCCGGATTAAACCTGACGGGTGTGCTCCTGAAGATATTCGTAAACTCTTGCGGCAAGCTCGTCGCTTATCCCCTCCACCTCCTGCAGATCCTCGGGGGTGGCATTTCTGATCTGGCCCAGCGAACCAAAATGCTGGAGAAGTTTTTTTCTTCTGGCCGGTCCTATACCTCTGATCTGATCCAGCATGCTCTCGGTGAGCCGGCGCGATCGGAGTTTGCGGTGATAGTTGACGGCAAAGCGATGGGCCTCGTTGCGTACCCTCTGCAGAAGCTGCAGGCCGGGTGAATTTCCGGGGAGCTTCAGCGGTGATTCTTCCGCGGAAATGTATATTTCCTCATCCTGTTTGGCCAGAGAAACGATGTTTAAATTCTGAAGTCCCAGTTTCTCCAGGACTTCGACCGCTGCATTGAGCTGACCTCTGCCGCCATCGATCAAAATCAAATCCGGCAGTTTGCGTTCCTCCTCGAGAAGGCGGGAATATCTTCTCTCGATAACCTCCTGCATCATGGCATAATCATCCTGACCGGAAACTGATTTTATTCTGAAGCGCCTGTACATCTCTTTGCTGGGGTTCCCCCCTTTAAAAACCACCAGCGAGGCCACCGAATCGCTGGTTTTCAGATTGGAGACATCAAATCCTTCTATATGAAAGGGTTTTCTCTCGAGTTTCAATTCCTCCTGAAGCTGCTGCAGCTCCCGGGCAGATTTTTCCTCCTGATAACGCCTCTTGATGGCATTTTTCTTGAGGTTCTGCCGGGCATTTTCTTCGGCCATCTCTACCAGCCTGCTCTTCTCGCCCCGACGTGGCATCTTCAATTCCACTCTGCCACCTTCGCGGCGCTTTTTTAAAGATTTTTCCAGCATCTCAACTTTCTCGGGAAGGCTTGAGAGCAGTATCTGCGGGGGAATATCGCTGGAACCGGCATAAAATCGGGGCAGAAAGGAGGCGGCAATTTCCCCCGGGTCCTCTCCGACCACACCTCTCAGCATAACATAATCCTGCCCCACCAGGCTGCCGTTGCGGATAAAGAGCAGCTGGGCGCAGGCCATATCGGCCTCTTCCTCCCGGACCAGTCCGATAACATCCAGGTTATGACTGCTGCCGGAGGCTACCTTCTGCTGGCGGGTCAGCTTCTTTAATGCCTGCAGCCCGTCGCGAAAGTCAGCAGCCCGCTCGAAATTCCTGTCTGCGGCTGCTTTCTGCATCCTATCCTCTACCTGACCAAGGAGATCATCCTGATAACCGGCCAGAAAACGGCAGATATTTTCAATTTGAGCTCGATACCGGGAGCGGCCAATTTTTCCCTGACAGGGAGCTCTGCACTTATCTATGTGGTAATTGAGACAGGGACCGTTCCTCTCCGCAGCAGCGTCGAGCTCGCCGCTGCAGCGCCGCAGTTTGAACAGATCCTTGACGGTATTCATAACTCTGTAAACCGCTCCCACGTCGGCATAGGGACCGTAATAGCGGGCACCATCTTCCCTGACCATCCGGGATTTCAATATTCTCGGATAATCCTCCTGGACCGTCACCTTTATATAGGGATAAGTTTTATCATCTTTCAGCTGGATGTTGTATTTGGGACCGTATTTTTTGATGAGGTTGGCCTCGAGAATATAAGCTTCTACCTCATTTTCGGTGATGAGATAATCAAAATCGTCAGCTTCTTGCTGGATCAATCTGGATTTGTAGCGCCGACCGCTGCTGTTAAAATATGAGCGCAGGCGGCTTTTGAGCGATTTGGCCTTGCCGACATATATGACCTCGCCGGAGCGGTCCTCGAACATATAGACCCCCGGCCTCTCAGGCAGGCTCTGCAGCTGTGATTTCATGCCAGCGGTCGTCATAATCTTTCACCTCTATATAGCTTCTGATTTTCTCATTCCCGGCAGCTTTTTTCTCAGATAACTGCCAGTATATGATTCTCTGACTTCAGCCACTTCCTCCGGGGAGCCGGCAGCCACGATCTCGCCCCCGTCATAACCTCCCTCGGGACCTAAATCGATGATATGATCGGCCGACTTTATGACATCGAGATTGTGCTCGATAACTATAACGGTATTGCCGCCTTCACGCAGCCTGCGCAGGACCGATAGCAGCTTCTCCACATCGTTAAAGTGCAGGCCGGTGGTCGGCTCGTCGAGCATATAAAGAGTGTCACCGGTGCTGCGCTTGCCCAGTTCGCGGGAAATTTTAACTCTCTGGGCCTCTCCTCCCGAAAGAGTCGTGGCCGGCTGGCCGAGTTTAATATAGCCCAGTCCCACATCCTTAAGAGTCTGCAGCCTTCGCTTTACCGGCGAGATGTTCTCAAAAAAATCCAGCGCCTCGGCCACGTTCATATCGAGCACATCAGCGATATTCTTGCCCCGATAGTTAACCTCCAGTGTCTCGCGGTTATACCTTTTTCCCTCGCATACCTCACAGGGAACATGTACATCAGGCAAAAAGTGCATTTCGATCTCCTTTACCCCATTACCTCCGCAGGCCTCACAGCGTCCGCCTTTGACGTTGAAGCTAAAACGCCCCTTATCATAACCGCGGCGGCGCGCCTCGGGCGTGTCGGCAAAAAGCTTCCTGATGTAATCAAATACCTTTGTGTAAGTTGCGGTGTTGGAGCGGGGCGTCCGTCCGATAGGTGATTGATCTATATTGACTATTTTGTCGATATTCTCCAGACCTTCGATATCATCATGCTCACCGGGCATGCTGGTCGAATCATGGAATTCCTTCATTAGCTGTCTCTTCAAAATGTAGTTTATGAGGGTGCTCTTGCCGGAACCGGAGACGCCGCTTATACAGGTGAAGGTTCCCAGCGGTATTTCAACGTCTATATCCTTGAGGTTGTGCTGTCTGGCTCCTTTGATGACCAGGGAATTACCTGTCCCCTCCTCCCGATAATCGGGCACTGAGATCTTTTTTTCGCCCCGGAGATAACTGCCGGTCAGCGAATCATCACAGCTTTTAACCTCCTCGAGAGTTCCGTTAATCACAACCTCTCCTCCCGATTTGCCGGCGCCGGGGCCCAGATCTATAATTCTATCGGCCGCTCTGATCATCTCCTCATCGTGCTCGACCACTATTACTGTATTGCCCAGATCTCTTATCTTCTCCAGGGTGTTGAGCAGCCTGTCCTTGTCGCGCTGATGCAGGCCTATACTGGGTTCATCGAGAATATACATAACTCCCACCAGCCCCGAACCGATCTGGGTGGCCAGGCGGATGCGCTGGGCCTCGCCTCCGGAAAGGGTGGCAGCGCTGCGCTCAAGGGTCAGGTAACCGAGGCCAACATCGCGCATAAAGCTCAGGCGGCTGCGGATCTCCTTCAAAATCTCTTCTCCGATGTGAAGTTCCCGCTCGCTCAGATCATTTTCCGCGTCCTCCAGAAATTCCAGCGCTTCGAAGATCGTGAGAGAGGTGAATTCAGCAATCGAAATCCCGCCGAAGGTAACTGCCAGCACCACCGGCTTCAATCTCTGTCCGCCGCATTCCTGACAGGGGCGCTCGCTCATGAACTTCTCCAGGCGCCTGTGTGAGCCGGGTGAGTCGGAGCGGTCGGCCCTCTCTTTGAGATAGCCTATAACTCCTTTAAACTTCGTATTGTGCTCCCGGGTTTTCCCATATCTGTTGGTATAGGGAAAGCTGAGCTCACGTTCCGAACCGTGGATCAATATATCGACTATCTCATCGGGGAGTTCGCCTATAGGAGTTTCCAGAGAAAATCCATATTCTTCGCTCAAAGCTTCCAGCAGCTGGGGATAATAGCGGCTGCGGGAGCTGGCCCAGGGAACGATGCCGCCTTCACTTATGGATTTCTCCTCATCTATGAGCAGATCTGGATCGAATTCCTTCTTTATTCCTATACCCTCGCAGTTCTCGCAGGCACCGTAGGGGCTGTTGAAGGAGAACATGCGGGGGGAGAGCTCCTCCAGGCTTATATCGCAGTCAGGACAGGAAAATTCCTCGCTGTAGGAGCGAATTTCTCCGCTCTCAACATAATCAACCATGACCAGTCCCTCACCGTAATCGAGGGCGGTCTCGATCGAATCTGAAAGACGCTCCCGCATATCATCCTTGATAATCAGCCTGTCCACGATTATTTCTATCTCGTGCTTTTTATTCTCCTCGAGTTCTATTTCCTCCTCTAAAAGCCTGGTTTCACCGTCAACTCTGGCGCGGATAAAACCATCCCTGCGAGCCCGGGCGAAGACCTTTTCGTGACGGCCCTTGCGTCCTCTGACCACCGGGGCCAGGACCTGCAGTTTGGTCCCCCCGGGATTTTCCATAACCTGATCCACAATCTCATCGACCGTCTGAGAGGTTATCTGCTGTCCGCACTGAGGACAGTGAGGAGTGCCCAGACGGGCGTAAAGCAGACGCAGGTAGTCGTATATTTCGGTAACCGTCCCCACCGTTGAGCGGGGATTCTGGCTGCTGTTTTTCTGATCTATCGATATAGCCGGAGATAGACCTTCAATATAATCAACCCTGGGTTTATCCATCTGTCCCAAAAATTGCCGGGCATAGGAGGATAAAGACTCCACATAACGGCGTTGACCTTCAGCGTAAAGAGTATCGAAGGCCAGAGAGGATTTGCCGGATCCGCTCAATCCGGTTATCACCACCAGTTCGTTGCGAGGAATTTCGACATCTATCTCTTTTAAATTGTTTTCGGCAGCTCCCTTTATAAAAATGCTGTCTTTGGCCATTGTTTCACCTCAAAATATTTATATTTGCGGTTCTTCTCCGAAAAAGCTGGTTAAATTTCCGTTTATAATAAGTTTATGATAAAAAGATCGATATTTGCAGGACTATCTTCTCTCCAGCTCAGCTTCGAGTTTCTCTATCTCATCTCTGAGCTGGGCGGCGATTTCAAATTCCAGATTATCGGCGGCGGATTCCATCTCATCTTCTAGATCCAGAATGCGGTTATTTATTTCATTCCGGGAGAGATTTTCGAGATCGACTCCCCCATCTTCACCGCTCTCGCTGTCGGATCTGGTTTCCCGTTCAGCAGTACCGTCCTGAACCATCTCTATGGGCCGCAGAACATCTCTAACCTCTTTTTTAATCGAGCGCGGTTCTACATCATTCTCTTCGATAAATCGCTGCTGTTTTCTTCGCCTCCGCTCGGTCTCATCTATAGCTCCCCGCATCGAATCGGTAATCTCGTCGGCGTACATGACGACCCTACCGCGGCGGTTTCTGGCAGCCCGGCCGATGGTCTGAATTAAAGCCCTTTCTGAACGCAGATATCCTTCTTTATCGGCATCCAGTATGGCCACCAGCTCTACCTCGGGAATATCGAGCCCTTCCCGCAGCAGGTTGATCCCCACCAGCACATCGAATTCTCCCAGTCGCAGATCGCGAATTATCTCCGACCTTTCGATCGTATCTATATCGGAATGAAGATAACGCACTCTCACTCCCGCTTCGCCGAGATACTGAGTCAAATCTTCAGCCATGTTTTTGGTGAGGGTGGTTATCAGCACCCGATTATTCTGCTCCTCGACGACCTTTCTGATCTCCTCCAGCAGATCATCTATTTGATTATCGCTGGGCCGCACCTCGACCTCGGGATCAACAAGGTAGGTGGGACGTATAATCTGTTCGACTATCTGTTCGCTGTGATCCCTCTCATAGGGCCCGGGGGTGGCGGATACAAAGACAGCCTGATTGAGACTTTCCTCGAATTCCTCAAAATTCAAAGGCCGGTTGTCAAGGGCAGAAGGAAGACGAAAGCCGTACTCGACCAGCTTTTCCTTGCGGGATCTATCTCCGGCAAACATGCCGCCTATCTGGGGCACCGTCTTATGTGATTCATCGATCATCATGACAAAATCCTCGGGAAAATAATCCAGCAGGGTATTGGGCGGAGCTCCCGGCTTTCTACCTTGCAGATGCCGGGAATAGTTCTCTATCCCCGAGCAAAAACCCATCTCTTCAAGCATCTCCAGATCGTGTTTTGTCCGCTGCTCCAGCCGCTGAGCTTCGACCAGCTTATTTTGATCTCTGAGTTTTTCCAGCCTTTCCATCAGCTCCTCCCGAATGGATTTTAAGGCTCTTTCTATTTTGGCTTCAGGAGTGACAAAGTGGCTGGCCGGATAGACGGTAAATTCGTCGTGTTCTTTCTTTATTTCGCCGGTCACCCGATCTATCTCGGTCAATCGCTCGATCTCATCGCCGAAAAGTTCAACTCTTAAAGCTATGTCTCGATAGGCCGGGAATATTTCCAGCACGTCTCCCCGCACTCTAAAATGACCGCGAGAGCGGTCCACATCGTTGCGGCTGTACTGCAAAAGAGTGAGTTCTCTGACGATATCATCCCGGGATTTCATAGCTCCTCTCTGAAGCTGGCAGGACATATCATGATAGTCCTCGGGAGAACCAAGTCCATATATACAGGAAACGCTGGCCACAATCAGCACATCTCTGCGTTCGAACAGCGAGCTGGTAGCCGAAAGCCTGAGCTTTTCCACGTCTTCATTTATAGAAGTATCCTTCTCGATATAGGTGTCTGTGGCCGGAACATAAGCCTCCGGCTGATAATAATCGTAGTAACTAACAAAATACTCAACAGCATTCTCAGGGAAGTACTCCTTGAATTCGCTGGTCAGCTGAGCAGCCAGCGTTTTATTATGAGCAATAACGAGGGTTGGCCGATTTATTTCCGCTATCACTGAAGCCATAGTATAAGTTTTGCCGGTGCCGGTGGCACCAAGAAGAGTCTGTTTTTCGCAGCCGGACTCCAGCCCGGAGACCAGCTTTTCGATGGCCTGCTGCTGATCTCCCCGGGGTTCATAGGGGGCTTTTAAATTAAATTCCGGACTCATATAAAATACTTCACCTCCCGGCAGCAGAGATTCAGGTCTACCCTTTACATTATACAACATTTTCAGCTCAAAAAAAAACCTCCCCGAAGGGGGGGAGGATAGGGCAGGAGTTATAAGGTTAGGGGTTGGGGGGAAATCATGGACAAATATATCATGGACAAACTTTCAGTAATGATTATCAATTCATCTTAGATGCATTATAATATAATAGATATACTTTGTCAAGTTTTGATCAGCATAAATTTCTGTTATTAAAGCGAACTATCCGCAATTTCTCAGGAGGCTCTCTTGCTCTGATCCTTTTCGATCTGTTCTTTCAGCTCCTGAACTTCTTTTTCCAGATCTCTGATTCTTTCCTGCACAGGATCGGGCATATCCCCATGCTCGAGATCCCTTTCTGCATGAATTCTGCGGCCATCTCTTTTCACTATTCTGCCGGGCACGCCCACGACTGTAGAGTTAGCCGGAACATCTTCCAGCACGACAGCTCCGGCGCCGATCTTTACGTTTTTTTCGATCTCAATCGACCCGAGAATATTAGCTCCCGCCCCCACGACAACATTATCGCCCAGGGTGGGATGACGTTTTCCCTGTTCATTGCCCGTTCCGCCCAGGGTAACACCCTGAAACAGGGTGACATTTTCACCGAGTTCGGCAGTTTCTCCTATGACTATACCCATTCCGTGATCTATAAAGAAGCCTCTGCTTATTCTTGCTCCAGGATGAATTTCGATACCGGTGAAGAACCTGACCAGCTGTGAAATTAATCGGGGCAGCGTCCTCAAACCCAGATTATAGAGTTTATGATTAAAACGGTGAACCAGTATGGCATGAAATCCTGCATATGAGAGCAGCGCTTCCAGAAAATTATTTACGGCGGGGTCGCGATCGAATATCGCTCTGTAATCAGCAGCTATCTTTTTAAACATCGGAAAAACCCCTTTAAAGGTTGAAATTAAAATCAGGAATTAAAGTATACTATCTTTATCTACATTGTATCATCTCTGTCTCAAAATGCAAACGGGAGCTGCTTGTTTGAGTTAATTAGTTGTGGGTAGTACAATATTCATACTAAATCTGATCAAGGGAAAGAAATATAAATTGAGGTCTCACACACTTAAATATGC
>NZ_FNGO01000024.1:0-24602 GCF_900103135.1 Halarsenatibacter silvermanii
CGAAGGAGAATCGCTGGAAGATATAAGAGAAAAAATGGAAGCGAATGAATTAGTACAGGACTATTTAAAAGCTGAAAATGAATGGAGTCAATTTGTAGAGGAGTTTTTCCAGCAGAGAAATGAAGAACTGGATTTTGATATAACCTCAGCCCTGGGAGGCTGCTGTTAAGGAGGGAATATTTTTGCAAGAAGAAATTGAGACCAGTACTCAGAGTTACAGCGAAAAATTGGCTGAAACAGAAGCTTATCAGAATATGAAGCAGGCTGAAGAAAGTATACAGGAAAATCAGGAAGCACGTGAATTAATGCGTAAATTTGAAGAAAAACAGCAAGAATGTCAGGTGAAACAGGTTAATGACAATTTAACCAGAGAAGATTTACAGGAGTTAAAAAAGCTGCGGAGACAGGTAAACGATAATGAATTGATTGCTGATTATCAGGCTTGCATGAGGGAATTTCAGAAAATATGTCAGACCAGCATTGAAAAAGCCTCTTCTGACCTGAAATTAACTCTGACCCCTTATTTAGTAAAGCAGTCCTGTTAAATTAACGGGACTTATCTTTAAATTATGTGTTTAAATAATTTCAGCTCAACGAATAATTATCATCAAAACAAAAGCGGGAGGGGGAAAAATGCTGCAGAAACAGCTGATTAAAAAGTTTGCCGACAAAGTTGAAGGCAGCACTTTCAAACTTACTTTCTGGGATGGAGATTCCACATTAATTAATAATGGGGAAGTAAAAGATCCGGAATTTGAGATAATTTTTAGAGAAAAGCTGGATTTGAATGAGATCAGGAAAAGCCCCCAATTGAAGCTTGGTGAAGCCTATATGCAGGAAAAGATCGATATTAAGGGCAAACTGCGTGAAGTTTTGATGACTGGTGCTCAGAATGTGGATAATCTGGCTGATGACGCCCCGGAATACACATATGAAGAATTTATGGACCGCCAAGAAAGATTATCCCAGCAGGAACAGGAACAGGGTGTTAGGGATCATTACGACCTCGGCAATGATTTTTTTCGCCTGTGGCAGGATGAAACCATGACCTATTCCTGTGCTTACTTTACCGATTATGAAAAAAGTTTAAAACAGGCTCAGCTGGCCAAAATCGACCATATTTTAAAGAAATTAAACCTGGAATCTGGCGAGAAATTGCTGGATATAGGCTGCGGCTGGGGCCATCTGGCTGTAAGGGCTGCGAAAAAATATGATGTAGAGGTGCTTGGCATCACACTCAGTCCGGAACAGGTGGAAGGTGCTGAAAAAAAGATAGCTGAAAATAATCTGGAAAATCAGGTAGAGGTAAGAAAACAGGACTATCGCGATCTGGCCGAAGATTCTCCTGAGTTTGATAAAATTGTCAGCGTGGGCATGTTTGAACACGTGGGCAAAGCGCATATTCCAGAATATTTTCAGGCAGTTAACGATATGTTAAAGGAAGGCGGCTTATCTCTGCTTCATACCATAACTCATCAGAAAGAGGACCCCACCCATCCCTGGCTGGAAAAATATATTTTCCCCTGGGGTTATATCCCTTCCTATCGAGAGGTGGTATGGCAGCTGCCGGAGCATTCTTTCTGGCTTATAGATGCTGAAAATATCAGGCGCCATTATGCTCTTACAGCTGAGAGATGGGCGGATAATTTTGCCGCCAGCAGGGAAGATGTAGTGGAAATGTTCGATGAAGAATTCGCCCGGATGTGGGAGCTCTTTTTAGCGGGAGTAGTGGCTACATTTCGCCATATTGGTACCTCGGTTCATCAATTTTTATTTAGCAAAGGTATCAATAATGACCTGCCCCTTACCCGGGATTATATGTATGATTAAATGTTGTGTTAAATGGGAGGAGAGAAAATGGAGCTGGAAAAAGCAGCTAAGGCTCTAGCTCATGAAAACAGGTTAAGAATTTTGAACCTTTTGAGAAAGCAATCTCTATGTGTCTGCGAATTGAGAAATATTATGGGGATTAATCAGTCCAATGCTTCCCGGCATTTAAAAAAGTTAAAAAATGCTGGATTGATCGATTATGACAAAGAAGCACAGTGGGTGTATTATAAATTAAACGAGAAACAAATAGAGCGGTATAACTTCCTTAAAATGCTGCTAGAACAGGATTTTGACCGAGAGGAAACGCTGAAAGAGGATCTTAATAATTTAAAGCTATATAAGAATAGTGAGGTTAGCTGTGAGGAGTTGGATGAAGCTGAGCTATTTTAGAGAGGAGAGAAAAAATTGGAAAAAGACAAAGATATAGAACAAGAAGGTGGAAAAGGCCTGGGAATATTTGAAAAGTATTTAACCGTTTGGGTGGCTATTTGTATTGCAGTGGGTGTATTAATTGGTAGATTTTGGCCTGCTTTCCCCCAAACTTTAGAGCAGTGGGAATATGCTCAAATTTCTATTCCCGTAGCAGTATTAATCTGGTTTATGATTTACCCCATGATGGTGCAGATTGATTTTAGCAGCATTCTGGAAGCCGGCAAAAAGCCAAAAGGGCTAACAGTTACACTGGTTACCAACTGGTTGATCAAGCCCTTTACTATGTACTTTTTTGCCTGGCTATTTATCCGGGTGATATTTTCCGGTTTTATTCCGGCGGAATTGGGCCGGGAATATATAGCAGGAGCAGTTTTATTGGGTGCGGCTCCCTGTACAGCCATGGTTTTTGTCTGGAGTTATCTAAGTGATGGAGACCCCACCTATACTCTGGTGCAGGTTTCTGTCAATAATCTGGTATTGCTTTTTGCTTATGCCCCTATTGTTATGTTTTTGCTGGGATTAAGCGATATTATCGTACCCTGGGACACAATCGTGCTATCAGTTGTGTTATATATTGTAATTCCTCTGGCTGGAGGTTATTTTTCCCGCAGGTATTTAATAAAAACCAGAGGTATTGAATGGTTTGAGAATGTATTTTTATCTAAATTAAGTAACCTGACCGTAATAGGATTGCTGCTTACCCTGATTTTACTCTTTTCCTTTCAGGGAGATACAATTGTAAATAACCCATTTCATATAGTTTTGATAGCAGTACCACTGATAATCCAGACCTTCTTTATCTTTACAATTGCCTATACAGCCAGTAAGCTGTGGAAAATTAAACATTCAGTGGCAGCTCCGGCCGCTATGATAGGGGCCAGCAATTTCTTTGAGCTGGCAGTGGCCACTGCTATAGCTTTATTTGGGCTGCAGTCAGGAGCGGCGCTGGCCACTGTAGTGGGCGTCTTAGTGGAAGTGCCTGTGATGCTCGCCCTGGTAGCAATTGCCAATCGCACTCGACACTGGTTTCCTTCATCAGAAGCAGAAAAAATTGGTGAAGTGAAGACTAAACCTCAACAGGATAGTAGGAGTTAGTCCGAGGGTAGTCGATGTAGTTGGAAGTTTTGTTAGATAAAAAATAGGTTTATTTTTATATATGGTTGTAATCAAATATACCTGAGGGATTTATTGAGTGAGGTATGCCGCTAAAATTAATGATTTAATACCAGCAAAGGAGTGATATTATGCAGGAGGAACATGAATTAGGGTTTTTTGAAAGATATCTCACTGTCTGGGTAGGATTATGTATAATAGGGGGACTAGCACTGGGGCAGATATTTCCCGGTCTTGCTGACGCTTTTGAAGCAGCAGAGATAGCAGGTTATCCTGTTCCCGTAGCTATTGCCCTGTTTTTAATGATTTATCCCATAATGGTCCAGACTGATTTTAAGAAGATATTAAAAGCCGGTAAATCGACCAAGCCTATTGCCACGACACTTATCTTAAACTGGGCTGTAAAACCATTTACCATGGCTTTTGTGGCCTGGCTTTTCATGAGGGTCATCTGGAGTCCTTTTATTGGTTATGAGTTGGGCAGCGAATTGATGGCAGGTATGATCCTGCTCGGCATAGCCCCATGTACAGCAATGGTATTGGTCTGGGGCTATCTTTCCCGGGGCAATATGGGACACGTAGTTGTCATGGTAGCTATTAATTCGCTCTCGATGGTTGTCCTCTACGGCCCATTGGCCGTGCTGCTTCTGCCGGTGGCTGATGTGCCGGTTCCTATCGGCAGAGTTGCTTTTGGAGTGCTGGCCTATGTGGGTCTGCCGCTGGTAGCCGGACACTTTACCAGAAAGAAACTGCTGGAAAAACAGGGAAGAGAGCGTTTCGAGGAATTTACCTCCAAACTGCATTATGTTTCCACGGCAGCTTTATTATTTACAATAGTGATGATTGTAGCTCCTCAATCTGAACTGGTTTTGACCAACCCTCTGCTGGTACTGCTGGTGCTGGTGCCTCTGACGATTCAGGTGCTTACTATTTTTGGAATAGGCTATTATGCCTCCAAAAAATTGGGGCTTCCCTATGATGATGCTGCTCCTACAGCCCAAATAGCAGCCAGCAATCATTTTGAAGTGGCTATAGCTATGGCAATAACTCTCTTTGGCGTCGATTCAGGAGCTACGCTGGCAGCAGTTACGGGAATGTTAATAGAGGTGCCGATAATGCTGATTTTAGTGCGTCTGTGTTTGAAGACCAGAAGTTGGTTTCCACAGGTCCAGGAAGTTTGAACTAGGTGATGTAACAGGAAATTAGATGGTTTAGGGACGAAACCCATCCTTAAGTTATTAGCAGGGATGGGTTTTGCTGTCAATATCGAAACGAAGAAATCGCTTCAGCTGAGCTGACTGAATATACTAATCTCAATCTAGCTAAAGGGGAAGACTATCCCCTAGATAAATGGCATGAAGCCATGGAAGTTTTACTTGAAAAATTTGTAGAGGCCAAAATTAATTAACTCCATTTGCTCCGGACGTAGTTTGATATAACCCATTTAAGTATCTATAACTTAGGCTGAAATTTGTTTTCTTCGTTTACTAATACATTTCGTCCATGAGTGTATAATGTTTTAACCATATCATCCATACATTTCAACATAGCCAAGATTTACATTCTGCGATTAGTGTAAACTACTAAGCACACATAAAAACGCCACCTGCTAGCTGGCGAGAGCAGGTGGCAAAAAAGTTTGGGGAATACATAGACTATCATTTTGTAAATAATATAGCACAAAAAAGCTAAACTGACAAATAGATTTTAATTTCCGTTTCATTATAGCCAATATGCTTTAACATAGTAAAATTTGCGTAAAATGAACGTTCCACGTAATTTATCTTCTCAACCCTATTCTACTTAATACTTTTTATTTCTGAGTTCTATGCTAACTGGGGTTAATAGCTCCAGCTCTTTTTATTTTAGCAATGCTTTTATAAAATAAACATTGCACATAATCTCCTGTTTTACGACATTTTACCTTACCTGATCTATGTAAAACTCCCGGCACATCAGAAAAAATACAGACACAAAAAACACAACAAATATCTGACGATTTTTTATGAAAATTGAGTTATATTTAGGAATAGTGGAAGCGCTTACACTAGTAGGATAACAAGTGCTAAAGAAAGTGAAAATATAAGATAGATTAAAAACTGGTGCCCGTAAAATCTGGATATACGATTAGGGATATTCATGAGAGGACCTGTAGTTTATAAAAAGAAAGCGAAAAAATTATAATGAAATCGCAGCTAATTATCTACAGAAATAACTGACATTTTTTGGTGATGGTGATTTACGAGACAATGTTTATAAATTCAAGAAGCTTGAAAAGACAAATGACCAAATATTGAGTGAAAATATATTTTTTGTGGCAGTCCATTATTGGGCTGCTTTTTTTGTTAATGACGCAAATGACGCTTCTGAGGAAAACCTTTTTTATATAGCTCAATAATTATATTATAAATAATTATCTTTATAATAGAGCCTAGTTTTATCAAACTCCGTCATTAGCGTCATTAAGTGTTTTTTTTGACTTAAATAACATATTTACTAACAACCTCATGAAATATAAAAAAAGCAGATGGGTTATAAGTAAGAACTCAATAAAAAAATGCCACCTGTATGATGATCTTAGATGGCGTTAATATTTTAGCTGATACACTTAGTTAGTCGTTTGAGGCTTCTTGTTTTTTGCGCGATTTTCGGACCCGATACCTATTCCCACAGGCAGAAGAACAATACTTCGCGTTTAATTTTCTCCCATCCTTCCCTGTTATAAAAGTTTTTCTGCACTCCTTACATATTTTTATTTCCTGATTAGAATCAATTATATTCCTGAGATACATAATATTGAGAGTTTCAAGCAAACATTTAGTTTTAAATTCCATTCTGTGATTATCCTTTTTATCCTTGACTACTGAAACTTTGTAAGAAGTAGGTAAGGTTATTTCGTCTGTAGGGGGTTCAGAACTACCAGTTTCTTCTTTTGAAATTTCTTTTATATGAGAATAAAGTTTTGATAGAGCATTCCGGGACTTTGTGAATGATATAAGTTCAGTGTAAGCTTTCTTATTAAAATCTTCTTGGACTGGCAGTGGATAGGGATATTTTGTGAAAAAATATTTAGCATAGTCATTGTATTTAACTATATTGGCTATTATTTTATCATCATAAGTTTCCAAATTCTCGGGGATTGCAGCTTTATGAGACATATAAACTAAATAATGCTCTTTATAATTATCATCAGGGCGAACAACAATTATGTCTTCAATATCAGCAAACATGCTTCCAAGCAAACCATATTTATTAGCGAAATTGCGATATTCGCGAGCTTGGTGCTGAGCTTTCTGCTTTAACCATTCGTTAAATTCTTTTGAATTCTCTTCACTTACTTCTTCACTAAAATTTTCTTTACTATCAAATTCTTTCAATAAATTTATATAATCTCTAATTATCTCAGGGTATTTATCATAAGGATTATATGTTTCCACTTCTGCATCTTTCTCTGGTTTTATCCTATAATGACCCAAAGTATGTTCTGCTTTTACAATTTCATAACTGCTGCATCTCCACCAGCTGTCAGAATTCCTTAATAAATCGGGAGCTTTCCTATAATTGGAAAAAAACATTTTTAAATTACCTCCTTTTTTTATGTCAGAGTCCTGTTAAGTTATATGGTTCTTCTCCACTTCCGTTGATAGAAACCGTCTATAATTCCTCATATGGGGATATGTTATCAGCATCTTTAATTGCAGAAGATAGAAAAAGTAAATGCCATATTTCAAATACTTTATAAAAAACCAGCAAATAGAGGAGTTAGTATCTCTGATAATCCAATATATATTGCAATTCCACCAACTGTTTTGGAGAAAAGCCAGTTATATTAACTCTTTGATTTTAAAAATTTGGTTGTCTGAAAATTTCTTTAAATGCTAGTATTTTAGAGTATAACGGAGTATATCGCATTTAATCTCTGATAAAGATTTAATGAAATTCAATGTAATGGGATGTAATTGTTTTTCCGTTACATATATTGCTTTATAATGATTATAGTCAAGATTAAGAACAAAATCAAACACTTTTTAACTCTAAAGGAAGAGAAATTTTTATGGAGGTGAAAAAAATGAAAAGATTAGCTCAAGAAAGAAAGAAAAAAGAGATGAGTCAGTCTGATTTAGCTTTTGAACTTAGAATACAGCCTTCTACCTTGAGCAAGATTGAAAATGGCAGATTAAAACCATATGATCCTGTAAAAAACAAACTGGAAAACTTTTTCGGCATGGAAATTGAAGAACTGCTGGAAGATGTTGAAACTGAAGAAATTTAGTCATGAAAATTGCATCCCAAGTGACAATGAATTTTTCCGAAAAAAACAGAAGCAAAATTTAAAAGCTGCCCCTTCCCCCGGATAGGAGCAGGAGCAGCTTTTGAAATGGAGCTACTTAAGAGAATCTCTATTTTAATTATAACTTTAAAAATGAATTTATGCAAAAATATCAGGAGGTATATAAAATATGGAAGCTATAAATGAATACAATATCAATAAAATTTTAAGAGAAGCTGAAATAGAAAAAATAGTAGAAGAAGATATAGGAGAATTAAAATCTACTGGTAATGGTGAATTAGTGAGCTATCATAAAAATAAGCATAATTCAGAAAGTAAATCTTCATTGTATGTCAATCCAAAAGAGGGAGTTTATCACTGTTTCAACTGCGGCGAAGGTGGCACGGTGATCGACTGGCTTATGAAAAATCGAAGCCATTCATTTCCCGAAGCTGTTGAATATTTGATTGAAAAATTCAATGTAAAAATACCGGACATGGACCCGGAAGAAAAAGAAAAATTTGAAAAAAGAATTCAGGAAAAGAAATTAGTCGAAAACATCTATTTTGCTGCTGCCAAAAGATTGAATGAACAAATGCAGAATGACAACTATGAATGGCTGCAAAATAAATATGGTATTAAAAAAGAAACTGCGGATAATTTACTGATAGGTTATTCTTTACCTTCTAAATATAGTCTCAAAAATTATCTCCAAAAAGAAGAAGACTTTGAAATAGATGAGCTGAAAAAGTCCGGTCTTTTCGTGAAAGATTATGATCTATTCCAGGGAAGAATAGTTTTTCCTTACTGGAAAAACAGGAAACCCGTCTTCTTCATTGGCAGAAAAACAGAAAACACCCCCGATAATAATTGGGAGCAAGGGAAATATAAAAAGCTATTAACTTACAGTGAAAAAAATTCATATGTTAGCGAGACTGTTCAAAATCAATATTTCTTCGGTGAGGATACGGTGGAATATGAAGAAGCTCTTTTGATCACAGAAGGGATTACAGATGCAATAATGGCCCACCAGGCAGGCTTTCCCTGCATTAGCCCGGTCACAGTACAGTTTCGGGAAGATGATTATGACAAGCTTTTAGACATAGCAGAAAAAGCTGAAAAAGTTTATATTGCAAATGACAATGAAGAAAGTGAAGCAGGCAAAAAAGGCGCGTTAAAAACAGCAAAATTTCTGCAGAAAAATGGAGTTAAAGTAAAGTTGATAGAATTGCCAAAGCCAGATGACCAGGAAAAAATAGACCTGGCAGATTTTCTGCGAGAAAATTCAGCTTCGGATTTTAAAAATCTTATGGATGAAGCTCAGACTCCTCTTGAGTTAGCTATCGAAAAGGTCAAAAATGCTCCTGCGGATCAGAAAACGGAGATAGCCAATGAAGAGGTTTTCCCGCTTCTGCTCAAAGAAAATGCCATTGATCAGGATAAATATCTGAAAAACCTTCAGGATGCTTTCGGTGGTCAAAGAGATGTCAGAATATCAACGTTGCGTGACAAGCTGGAAGAAAGGGAAGAAAAAGAGGAAAAGAAGAGGAGAGAAGAAGAATTTGATGATTATTGGGAAGGCCCGATCCAGCCTTTAGAAATAGAGAACAATTTTTATGCAGAAAAGTATTTTGACGAAGATAATGAAGTCAAAGTAGATCCTCTATGTAATTTTATATTAAAAATTGAGGAGAAATTAAAACTGCCGGCTTCTGAGAAAATATTTAAAGGCAAAATAAAATTCGAAGATGGAGAGGAGAAGGAAATTTCCCTTCAAGCCAAAGATTTCACCTCTAACAGGGATTTCCGGCAGGCTTTACCTGCAAAAGCATCCTGGCTTGGTAAAAATTCACATCTCCAGAGATTAAGAATAAATCTAGACATTCAGAATTTCAAAGAAATAGAAGCTGTTGAAGTAGCCGGGCGTCATGGCAGCCAAATTGTTCTGCCAGAATTGATTTTGAAAAATGAAGATGAAGAGGAGAAAAACTTAAAATTATATACTGAAAGAAATTCCCTGGCAGATAAAATTCCTTCAGAAATCCCAAAGGAAGAAGAACTCAGAAAGGCAGCGGAAAAAATTTATAAAAACTTACCCCGGATTAATGACCCGGAGATAACTTTCGGAATAATTGGCTGGAATTTTGCTCTCCCGTGGTGCGATATTATCAGGACTGAACCTTCATGGGGCGGCTTTCCTCATCTTGTAATCTGGGGGGAAGCGGGCAGCGGTAAAACTCAAACTGGAAAATTGATTTGGCGCCTAAATGGAGTTAGCTCTTCTCATGAGCCCTTTTCTCTACCGAATACGAGGTTTACACGTCTAAAAAATTATTCAGCCACCAATCTTGTGCCTGTGTTTTTGGACGAATACAGGCCGTCCGCCTGGCATAAACGAAGGGTCAGTTCCATACATGAGGAGTTGCGAAACATCTACAATAAAAACTCAGCGGAGCGAGGTACAGCATCGCAGAAAATTAATTCTTATCCCATGGCTGCTCCTGTGATTCTCTGCGGAGAAGATCGACCGAGAGATACACTGGGGCTGGATGAGAGGATGATTATTCTCAGGCCTGACAAGGATGTGGTAGAAGGCAATATTAAAAAATTCCAGGGTTGCCGCGAACACTTTGCGGAACTGCAGAGAGCAAACATGGAGAAATTCGCCATACCATATTGGCGCTGGGCACTAAAGAAATATAATTGGAAAGAAATATTGGAAAATGAACGCAGAGAAATTTCTGAATGGGCAAATCAAAGTACAAAAATCAATTCAACTGAGAGGATCACCAATAACCTGGCAATCATTAAATTCGGCTGGGTAATGTTCAGAAAATATGGTGATTATTTAGGAATTGAACCGAATAATCTGATCGAAGACGATATAGAGTCAGCTCTTTTAGCTATATATAACAATATAATCCCCGAAGGGAAACAGTTGGATGAGTTTGATAAATTGATGAAGCTTTTAACCAATATGGTTGAAAACAACCAGCTTCGTTATAGGGTAGATTTTTCCAAACTGAAAAGAAATGATAAAAAATATTTGGCGATCAGACTGAATCCTATATTGGACAAAGCGAGAGAGTATGCAGATAAGACGAACTACAAACAAGAGATCCTGAGCAAAGACGTCTATAGACAAATGGCTAAAAGAAAAGTAAAAAGAAATTCATATATCACCGCAACAGGTAAGAGAGCCTATTACGGAAGTAAAGAAAATGGAAAGCAACTGAGATCAATCATCATAGACCCAGAAAAGATGGAAAAAGACTTGGACATTGAAAGTGCAATCTGGACGTCAACTTTCAAAGATAGAATATGATGACAGCTTTCTCTCTCAACTGGTTAAACTGTCTCTGAAGACAGCTATGAGACAGCTATGAGACAGCTGATAATATATGATATATCAACTGTTATAGCTATTATTATTATTTATAAGACAGTAAATATAAATAATATATATAATATCAGGAGATATTATATAAAATAATATACCCTTAAAATAATATATATATTACATCATGGGGGGGTGGTAAAAAACTGTCTCAAAGACCCCAAAACTGCTTATAATTACTGACATAACAACGATAAGGAGGTGTCTCACTCTGTGTCTCTGGTCAATGTTCAGGAATAAAACTTTAACAAATGAAAAATAATACCCCTCAGTTGCGTATTTATAGTCAGAAAAAAGCACTTCAGATAATTTAACAAAACTCAAAAATATTCAGGAGGAATTAAAAATGACTAAAAACAAATTAAAGTGCATTAACGGAACCTCTACAGAAAAACTCAATAGCATTCTAGAAAATAAAAAGATAGCCAAAAAAATAATAGATGAAAGATTTAATAGAGATGGTTTTGAATCAGTAGGAGAATTACTTGATATTGAGGGAGTTAATAGAGATTTATTGGTAAAAATCTCAAGAAAGTTTACTATAAAGAAAGAATCGGTGAGCTATCATCGAATGAAGATAGAGGTGCCCAAAGAGAAATTTCAAAAAGCATACTTCCTGATTTCTAAAACTCATTTTACCGGAGGTGAACCTTTAATAAGAAGTGGTGACTCAAAAAACTACAACTTCGAACTCGAATTGATGGTGAGTCCTGAGGAAGAACATGAGTATAAGAAAAGAAATAATTTATTAATGAAATAATGCCCTCCCAGTTACTTATAAGTATAATGAAGGAAGAAAAAGCCCTTACTTCCTGTGAGTAGGGGCCTTTTTCTTTGCCTCAAAAAATTGGAGGTGATAACGGAAAAAACTTGTCGGCCAGAAAAAGACTACTTTTTAAAACCCAAACCGAAGGAGGATATTCATGAAAAAAGCATTATGTTTTACCGCGACATTATTCCTCATATTCTCAATGACTACTTTTGCCGCACCCAGGAATTTAGAATGGGGCCTTAGCATTTCCGAGGTAGAATCTCTGGAAGAAGAAAAAGATGACAGCCGATTTTTAGAAAAGGAAGATGGCCAGCTAACCTATAGGTTAGAAAAACATGACCTTGAATTTAGGCTCATCTACGGCTTTCAAAAAGAAAACCTCTATAGGGCAACATATGTAACCCGCGGTGATGAAATGGACAGAATCAATGGGTTTATGACGATGGAGTTACTGCTTTTAGAATATGGCAGCACGGAAAAAGAAGAAAGCGAATGGCATCCTGGAGCAGCCAGGTTTCAGTATGATATTGACTCTTTTGAGGATTATCAGTTTGCCTTCTTAAACGAGCACCTTTCCTATATGACCTTCAGGAGCACCGAGGCAAGTCAGATTGTCAATGTAATATCTACCGAAGATGGTATTCTGCATGCCGTAATTCACGCGGATAAGGAAAAGGAAAACCTCTATGAGATATTCAGCGGCCAGCCCGACCTGGAGTTTTAACCGGAATAAGCTGAAATTTTGGCGGCCGTTTTTCTCATAAGCCTAATGAAGAAAAAGAAGGTGATATCAGCCGGCATCTTTACAGCTTCAAAACAAAAAACACCTTAAAGAGTGGAATTAGTCACTTCAGCCCAGCCTTAACCCTCTCAAATAACTCCTTTAAAGCCTAAAGCGAGAATAACCTGCAAAATTTATAGAGGGAGGTGATCGTTTGATATCCAAGCTGGCTTTAATCATCATAGCCCTAAAACTTATCCTGGCGGGCATTGACAACAGAAAGGCTGTGAGGAGAGTGGCCAGAGATTATGACGTCGATTTCTCAGAGCTTTGGAAACTTATACCCGACAAATTTAAATGAAAAAAGTTCACCCTGCCGTTAAGCAGGGCTTTTTAATTTGTCAAAAACAAAAAAACGGGAGTGATTTTAATGAGCAAAGGCAAAGAATTAGCCAAAATCATGCGCAAAAGCTACGAGGTGGTCATAGGCAAAAGGGAAGATGGCTTTATAGTCACCGACAAGCAGATACTGGTGAAGATGGATGGCGATCAATTCCGGGAGTTTTTCTCCAAGTACAACAGCTACAAATCCACCGTTGATATTCCCTTCGAGTTCGAAGGCCTTATCTCCTCCGCTAAAGACAGGCCTTTCACGGAGGCTAATATGAACCTGGATATTATCTTCAATCAACTTTCCGAAGCCGATAAGGAAGTGGAATTTACCGACTATGCCAAGCTATTGGATTCCGGTATCACCGCCCGCGTCTATAAAGCCGGTGAGGAGCTGGGATTAATCAAAGAAAAATACAAGTTCCTCTTCGAGATGGGAGATGAGTATAGGACCGAAGGCAGGAAAAACTCCATCTTCATACTGAATGAGGGAGAAATCAGGGCAGTGCTTATGCCCATAAACAATGGAGACTCCTCTGTCAGAGAAGAACTCAAATCCTTGCTCGGCCTAAAATCCGATAAAAAGCTGGCTCAAACCGCTTAAACCCAACCTAAACTGGAGGTGAAAAAAGTGGCTGAACCCGCCCACAAGCTGGATAACCTGGAGATAGAGGTTAAACCCGCGGAAGAAAGGGAAGAAAAAAGTGGCTTTGTGATCGACAACGATGAGAAGGCAAGCTGGGCTTTGAGGAAGGTAAGAGATATGAAGAGAAAGCAAAAAGCCAACGAAGAGTTAGCCCAGGCGCAGATAGAGAAGATAAAGGAGGATATACAGGAAATAAAATCCTGGCTTGATGATGAAAATTCCAAAATCCAGAACAATATCGACTTCATGAAGGAAAAGTTAGAAAACTACGCCCACAGGCTCAGGGATGAAGATCCTGACCTCAAGACTTATAATCTCCCCTTCGGTGCTCTCAAGTTCAGAAAGCAGCGGCCGAAGTGGAAGTATGATGAGGACAAGCTTTTGGACTTCGTGGAGAATAACTTCGAGGATGCGCTTAAGATCAAAAAGAAGGTAAGCAAGCGCGAGCTGAAAAAGCAGGCTGAGGTCACCGGCAACAAAGCTGTAATCGAGGACACCGGTGAGGTAATCGAAGGGGTCACTGTGACACATCCGCCGGAGAAGTTCAAGGTAGATGTAAAGGAATAAAAAAATACAGGCCTACCTGCTCTGCTCACAGGGCAGGTAGGCTTTTGCCTTATTCAAAAATCATAACTGGAGGTATTTAAAAATGAGCGAAGTTGTAAAAACACAGGAAAACAGCGGAGAAAAAATGAGCTTCACGCAGGAAGAGATAGAGACAATCAAAAATACCGTGGCCGCAAAGGCCAATCAGGATGAACTCAAGATGTTTTTGACCGTAGCCCAGAAGTACGGCTTGGATCCCTTCAACAAGGAGATTTTCTTCTGGAAGATAAACGGCAAGCCGCAGATCATGACCAGCCGCGATGGTTATTTAAAAATAGCTGACAGGCACCCGCAGTATGATGGCCTGGTGAGCGATGTGGTAAGAGAGCAGGATCAGTTCAAGCGCAGAACCGACGGTATTGATCATGAATACGGTACCGAGAGAGGCGATATTATCGGAGCCTATGCTTTAGTATACCGCAAGGACAGAAGTTATCCCTTCTATGCTTTTGCTCCCTTCGCTGAATACAAAGCAGGGAGCAGAGTCTGGAATAACTATCCTTCGGCCATGATCTTAAAGGTGGCCGAGAGCATGGCCTTAAAGCGAGCCTTCACTGTATCCGGGCTTGTCTCCAGAGAGGAGATGGAAGTAACCAGGCTGGAAAACGAGGAAAGGATGGCTTCCAGGCAAAATGACAGTGAAGATGAGATTGACATAACACCGAAAGCTCAGGATAAAAGCAGAGAAAAAATAGCTGACAAGGATCAGGAGAAGAAATTGACCGAAAGAGAAAAAGAAATCAAAAAGTTGGTCGAGGGAAGCGGTGAACTGAGAGAGGAGGTTTTGAACTATCTATCATATATCAAAGAGAAAAATGATCTGGAGAAGGTATCACTGGCTCATTTGGATGAGGAAGAATTCGCGGAATTGAAGGGTATTCTGGAAAACATCAAGAGTATGATAGCGATGTCAGCTTCTTAAGGTGGGGTGACTATATTGAAAGCTAAAATTAGCAAATACGGGCTGAGATTGGTCAAAGAGGACAGAAAAGAATATGAGCTGGAAGTAGAGGAGATCATAAAGCCGGAAGACGCAAGACGGATTTTCGTGGAGACCATGGAACTCAATAACCGCACGGAGGAAGTTTTAGCTATGCTCACCGTAAGCGCCCGGAATTCGCTTCTGGGCGCTTTTGAGGTATCAGTGGGTTCGCTTTCTCGCAGCATCTCCAACCCTAGGGAAATATACAAAAGGGCAATTTTGCAAAACGCTGCCGGCATCATTTTAGGCCACAACCACCCATCCGGGGCAACAAAGCCCAGCAGCGATGATATTGAGATAACCAAGAAGGTGTCTGAAGCCGGCGATCTTCTGGGTATTACTCTGCATGATCACATCATAATAGGCGGAGATGAATTCATATCGCTGAGGGCGGAAGGATATTTGTAAATGCTGATAGGCCTGGCTGTCTTAAAAAAGCCGGGCCTTAAAATTTTTAAAGAAAGGAGTATTAACATGAGCAAATCTCCTGCAGAACTTCAGGAGCGATTAAAAAAGCTGGAAGAGAAGTTCATCGATTACCTCAATGAAGAAAGGTTGGAGGATGAGGCCAAGTTCGTCCCGCTTATAGAAGAACATTTCTTCTATCTGGCGCTTGAGAAACTGAGAGTGCAAAATAGAGATGAGCTGGCGGAGAAATTATTTACAGGTGTAAACCGAAACTTCGTCATTCAAAAGCTGGGGTTTAAAAGGAGGTACATTCACACCGAAAGCGAGAGTTTTGTGGAGGTGGGATTTGAAGAAATTATCCGCTTTGGCAATAAGGCGATGTGGGATGATTTCGGGCTCGATATGGGGCCGGAAATAAAGGAAATGATGGAGGGTAAGCAAAATGCTGGCTGAATGCGAGGTTTGTGGTAATGATCTAACTCCGGAGAAACCCTATCTTGGTGATGAAGCCAACGCCTACGCCCAGGCTTTGTGCGGTAAATGTGGAACTGAGTTCGAATTTCGCTACGAGCTTGTGGATAGGCATATCGAAAAGCGCGGAAGGGAGGTAAGTTAAAATGGGTGATAAAGTGAAGGAGCTTATGGAATCGCTGGAAGAGAAAATTGAAGATGTGCAGGATTCTAAGGAATTTAAGGAGATGCTGGAGTTTTTCAGCAAATTTCATGACTATAGTTATCACAATACGCTTTTGATCAAGATGCAGAAGCCCGATGCTAGTTATGTAGCTGGCTACAGGCAATGGCAGGATAAATTTAATCGTCACGTGAAGGAAGGGGAAGAAGGCATAGCCATCCTGGCTCCTTTTACCTACACGACTACGGAGACGAGAATCAAAGAGGTTATGACGGCTGAAGGAGATCTTGAGAAAAAAGAAGTAGAAGAGGAGGTGAAAAGGACATATTTCCGGCCTGTATATGTATTCGATATCTCGCAGACTGAAGGTGAGGAAGTTCCTGAGCTGGATATGAGCTTAGATGATGATTTCAGTTTACTTCTCTCTCCGCTTGAAGAATTTGCTGATGAAAAAGGTATAGAGCTTATCTATAAAGAGCTTTCAGAAGGCTTTAAGGGCTTTTCTAAGGAGAATAAGATAGTGTTGGAATAGTAACGCCAATGATACGGAAAAAGCGTCCACATTGGTTCATGAATTAGCTCATATAATGCTGCATGTGAAAGATGATGGGGAGAATCTCACCAGGGAAGTAAAGGAGATGGAAGCTGAAGCTGTAGCTTTTGTGGTCATGAATCATTTCGGTCTGGAAATTAAATCGGACAAATATCTGGCTCTTTATAAAGAAAGCTATGATCTGAAAAAGAGTTTGGATAGGATAAGCAATGTATCGCAAAAAATTTTGGCTTATTTAAAGCAAAATATCACCGAGGAGGCGGTATAATGTTGAAAGGAAAAAAGTTAGCTCAGATGTTCAGAACTGATAATAGGATTTTGGTCAAGAGGTTAGAAGAAGGTTATTGGCTTTCGAACACCTATGTTTTGGTTCGTGTAGGTAATAAGGAAGGAAGTAAGTTCATTGGTAAGTGGAATGATTATAAAACAACTGACTTTATACCTCATCTTAATCCTGGTGACACTTATGAGATAAGTTCCCGCAGGACGAGGATGGTTGAAGATAGTGATCCTCTGGGTGATCTGATAAAAAGCATCGATAAAGATTCTCTTCAGAAAGTCACAATAACGGAGCTAAGTAAAATAAGTGGTGATGAGAGCAGGAGAATATACAGGTGTGGTGACAGGCTGGGATTATATAGCAATAAATATCAATTCATTATCGAAGAATTGAAGCCCTCGGAAATTAAGGCTGAAGGGCTCCTGTCGCCATTGGTATTATTGGATAAGAATGAGGATGTTATGGGCTTAATTATGCCTCTGCGAGCTGATGAAGATGAAATAAAGGAAAAGCTTAAGAAAATAGCCAGTTAAAAGTCAGTATTCTTTAAAAGGCTCCATGTTCACTGCATGGGGTCTTTTTTCTTTTTATTTGGTGCAGGACAATTTTTGGTGTTATTATGATAAAAAGCGGGGATCAGCCGAGGAGGGATAATATGGCAGGTGTCAGAATCAACAGGGATTTTAGAGATAGGTTAAATAGTAAGAAGAGAAAAAAAGCTTAAAGAATTGAAAAATCTGCTGATAGATTTAAAACTTTTAAATCCTATCCAGTATGACAGTGCTGAGTTTGTAATAGACTGTGATCTTGAGTGTAAAAAAGTTTATATTGCTTTAAACCATCCCGAAAACTTAGAAGAAGCTAGAGTTTCCAGGTTAAGAAGGAAAATCAAATTTCTCCTGCAGGATTTGGAGATGAAAAATATTAAGGTAGGAGAAAATAAAGATAAGATATTTTTCAACTTCGACTAAAAACATAGGGAGGCTAATCTGTGAAGAAAAAAGAATGTCCTGAGTGTGGAGAGATCATCTGTGTTGAAGAAGAAAGAAGTATATGGCGGTGCAGTTTCTGCGGAGAAGATATTGCTAACATAAATTCCAGGAAAGTAGATAAAGAGGAATGTTAGGGGTGAGGGTTTAAGCTTTAATATAAAGATTATATACTCTTTTTACTTTGATTACAGGACAGGAGGTAAAAAATGAGGTGTACTAGGTGCGGCAGTGAGGATATCATTAAAGAAAATGAAATTGATAGTGTAATAGATGATGAAATATTAAAAGTTTGTGATAGCTGTGGGCATAGTTGGTGGAGTTACATTAATTCCAGCGCAAAAAGCTGAATCTAGGAAGAAAGAAGATAAAGAGTATAAACAAATCATAGTACTTCAAGCCCCAAGAATTGAAGAAGGCCGTATATTTAACCCTGTGAACCACATATTTTAAATTTGCAGAATTTTTTGTAATTAATCCTGTGGTTGTTATTATTAATGCAGAAGTACCCTCGGGAAGGGGGAGCAATAGATGGTAGAAGTTAGTGTTAGTATAGATAAAAAGCTGAGGAATAATTTGGATGCAGAAGGCAGGAAGGTCCTCAAAAATATAAAGAATAACCTGAAAGATTTAAGACAGCACATCCCTATCCAGTACAGAGAAATAGATTTTACAATCAGCTGTGATGTGGATAAAAAGAAAATATATGTCGAACTCAATAATCCGTCAGAATTTGCAGAGGACACTGCTGATAATTTAATAAATAATGTCATAGAAATGCTGAAAGGTTTAAGCTTAGAAGACATAATAGTAGATAAGTCAGACTCTAAAGCAAAAATTATGTTTTCTTTGGGAGATAATGGAGAGTTAAGAGGTTGTGAGTAATATAGAAGGAATAACTCTTGGTAAAGACTGATAAATGAGAAAGGAGTTATACATGCTATGAAAATTAGCTGCCTGGAATTTAGAAAAACTTTACAGGGAAATTTATTTTTAACATCATCATTGATATATATTCTCTTCCACAACTTTATTTTTTTCTTTTTACCGCTGATAATTATGCAGCTGACCAGGAAGAAGACTTTATTGATGAGTACTTGGCGGAATCTATCTTAAGAAAGAGAAATTTCCGAGAAATTAACTGATAGGAGAAGCTATATCTCACTGGGAGCGGATGGATTTTCCCCTATTGGGTAAAGCTTTGGGAGAGATTGCAGAAGAACGGCCCGAAGATTTTGATTTTGCTTTGGACAGCTTAATACAAAAGGCGGAAAAACAGATAGAGCAGGCAGATATTCTATTGCGAGAATATTTGATTTTAACCATCGTGACCACAGTGGCATAAAATAGATCAATAATATAAAGAAGCTTAAAAACTGGGATTACGATTAATCGTGCCTTCTATGACATTAATTGGGGCTTAACCGCGTTTAATAAAAAATAAACAGCTCTAGTTGCCAATAATCGCATTAAACAAAAACTTCTTTTTTACGATTAATATAAGTGATGACAGAATGAATGAAGCAGTTATTCTCTTTATCAATTATCAGGGGAAGGGGTTTAAAATGAAATTTTTTAAATGCCAGAATTGTGGTGGTCAAGGGTATGAGGCTGATCTTTCAAATATCAGTTTGGAAACACCAAGAAAATTTATCCTAAGAGTTATATGTGAGGATTGCGGAGCAGTAAATCAATTGAATTTTACTCTTTCAGATGTCGAACTTTTAGAGAAAGCTCAATAATGGACTGTCCAGAGTGCAGCAGCAAAGAAGTTAGAAAGGGTACTCTTGTTGAAGAAGGCGAAGAGCAGAAATATTTGATATGTGAAGAATGCAGTCATATGTGGGAGCAGAGTTAGTATTTATGTACTATAAAGATTCTGCAAAAGATATAATAATCTCGTGATAAAAGCAAGACAATTAAGTTTTTACATATCTTCTCGTTCTAAAAAATTTCGGGCAGAGATAATCTTTGGCCTTTCTAAATCAAGAGCAAAGAAATCTTTATCTCCAGTGATAAAACAATCGACATCCGCATTGATTGCTGAAACTAATATAGGCAAATCTTTTTCGTCTCTGATATCAGGATATTTTTCTTTGTTAATTTTTCTGGGAGTATAAACTGATTCATAACTTAATTGTGTTAAAAACTCTTCCATATCATCTTTTTTATCAGGAAATTTCTCATCAAATACCCTATGCATTTCCTTTTCAATTTGATCGCACAGCACCAATTTGTGTTTAAATAAAACGGTATTGACCAGCTCGGCAGGAACGGAATCAGAAGATAAAACAGCTGATATAAGTATATTTGTATCAACCATTATCCGCATAATTTTCCTCCCAAATCTCTTCTCTTGCTTTTTCGACAGCTTCTGTAACATCTTCTTCTGCAGTCATTCCTGCTTCGGCAGCTTTACCTTCCATGGAGTTTTGAAATTCTTTCATCGCTTCTAAAGAGGCATTTAGCAAATAAATTTGACCTTCCTCTTCTACGAATAAGACTTTATCTCCCTCATCCAATTTTAATTTTTTTCTGATTTCTGCTGGAATAGTGATTTGACCCTGGGAAGAAACACGGGCAATATCCATAAATTTTCACCTCCATAGGTGTATAGGTGTTGATTAGAGTGTTCTTTAATTTCTTTAATTTCTTTATTTATATTATAACATAATTCTTTAAGCAAATGTAGACTTTTTTATTTTAAAACTAATAGCAAAACTGTTTTTTTTATAAAATCCAACTCTCTCCGTAAGACTAGTTTTTTATATTCTTATATATATTCTTTATTATAAATATATTTGTATTCTATATTTACATATATATTCTTTTATATAAATATTTAGGTTCAAAATATAAACAAATTCATATTTGTATTTACATATATATTTATGATATTATGTAAAACAAAGAATAAATAGGGGGATACATATGAAGAAAAAAATAGCTATAGTAAATCAAAAAGGTGGTGTAGGCAAAACCACTACTGCAATTAATTTAGGAGCTATAATTGCGGAGACTGGTGAAAATGTATTACTAGCTGATTTGGACCCTCAGGCTAACATGACAACTGGCGTAGGATTTTCTGCTGAAAAATATTTAACTATTTATGAAATATTAACGGAGGACAGAAAACTTACTGAAGCTATCTGTGAGAATGTTATTGAAGAAAAAGGGTGGGGAAAGCTAGATTTAATTCCTGCCGATATTAAAATGGCCAATGCAGAGTTAGAACTTTCAGGAGAGTTAGGACGAGAAATGTTGCTCCGCAAGTCATATGAGGCGGCTGAAAAAAATCTAATGCAAAATAATTATGATTATATGGTTATGGATACTAATCCTTCTTTAGGATTACTGACAGTAAATGCGATGATGTTAGCTGATAGCGTCATAATCCCTTTAGAACCTAGCCAGTTTTCTGCGGATGGTATGGATAGATTACTTGAAATAATTAAAGAAATTAAAGATAACTTTAATGATAATCTTGATGTAGAAGGGCTTTTAATTTGCCGAGTTGATGGCCGAACTAAAATGGCGGATAAATTTTATGAAGACTTCAAACAGGAATATGGTGACTTTGTATTTGATACCGCAATTCATGTTAATGTTGCTTTGAGTGAAGCACAACACGAAGGCATGCCAATAAATCTTTATAAACCTAACGCTAGCGGAGCCAAAGAATATAAGAAATTAGCAAAGGCGGTGATGATAAATGAGTGAAGATAAATTTAGCAACAAAAAATCAAAAGGTATCTTAGATGGAATCAAAGAAGGACCCAAAAGCGCCGAAAAAAAAGAAAATGATCTAGCCGAAAAAGCTCGCAAAAGAAACCGAGTAAAAAGAACCTATTCTTTACGAGAAGATATACTGGAAAAATTAGAAGAATTAGCAAAAAAACATGAAAATATAAATAAATCAGAAATTGTAGAAATAGCCCTGGAAGAACTATATGAAAAATACGCATAAATTAAGCTTGAAATATTAGAAATACCAAGCTATTATTAACTCTTCAAACAACCTGTTTTATTTCTATACGTAAATAAATTTATATTCCTATATTAATATGAATATTTACAAGCACAAACATAAATATATTCTTTTATTTATTTATATAAAGTAATATATTTGTATTTAAACTTAGAAATATAAATACGCTTATATGTCCATATATATTTATATTTAAATTGCCCTTATTCCCAGCAAATAGGCAAGCTTAAGGTTTTAATTATAGCAAATAACATGATATAATAAAGCAAAATAAAAACCGCCTCACTAGGAAGGGAGGCGGCTAAGAAAATCTCCTTGTCATGTATAAGTTTATCACAGATGCAATCTTGGAGCAAATAATATCTAAAGCCGAGCCCTTCCTAGTGACCTTCATAGGGAGGGATTTATATTATGCGAAAATTAAAAAGAGCAGTTATTAAAGAAGAACTAGTAGAAATAACTGGTAATTACAAGCTAGCAATAGTTCTTAATCAGCTTTTATACTGGGCAGAACGAGTTGGTTCTAAGCGATATAAGAAATGGTTAGAAGAAGAAAGTAATAGAAAATTAGATGAGGTTAATGATTTAAAAGGCGGTTGGATTTATAAATCAGCATCAGATTTAAAAAATGAAATTATGTTAAATGTAACTACTAAAACCATTAGAAATTGGTTGAAAAAATTAGTCGAACAGGGTTTTTTATTGGAAAGAAATAATTCTAAAAATAAAATGGATCAAACAAAGCAGTATAGAATAAATGCCATTAAATTAGTACGAAAATTAGAAAAAGAAGGTTATCATCTAGAAGGTTACAAATACGATGAACTGCTAAGATCTTTGGCAGCTCGGAATCGAAATAATTTCGGTTCCAATTGTAATGATTTCGATTGCAATGAAAATAATTTCGGTTCCAATTGTAATGATTTCGGTGCAATACCAGAGACTACATCAGAGATTACAACAAAGACTACAAAGAATAAAACCGAAGAAGAAGACGCGCGAGCCCGCGCGAAGGGAAGACCTGAAAACCCCCAACCCCCCGATACCAGCCAATCAGAATCAGACACTCCGAAAGTAATTGCAGAAAAGTTTGAGGAGATATTTAACAGAAAGCTTTCGATCGATTTCTATAACAAGATGAAAGATATCTATAGCGATCCGAAGATTTTACTTCATGCGCTCAGGATAGCTGAAGAAAAAGGTGACAAACCCGCCTATGTTCTGGCAATTTTGAAGGATTGGTCCAAAAATGGCTTGGGTACTGTAGATATGATAAACGATTACATAGAGGATAGAGCTGCCGAAAAGAAGGCAAATACTTATAATAACAATAACAGAAATGAAGTGAATAAAAACCCTGAATATGACGAAGAATTGGTAGAGAAATTACAGGACCCTGAGTATCTAAAAAAGAATAGAGGCTGGCACTGAATCCAGTTAACTCTTTTCTTACATAGGGTAAAATGGGTAAAATGAGCAGAAATAAAAAAAACAGGCTGGCATTACTTTCTAAAACCTTATATAAGCTCTTATAAAGCCGATATAAAGGATTTATTTTTAATTGAATGGATATATACATAATTAAAGAAACTCTTTTTATAAAGGCAAATAAAGATGCTTGCAGCTAAAGGAGGTTGGAGAACATAATATGAGCAATAACATCCAGGGTTCTTTATTAAGTGAAATGCAAAAAAGCGGAAAAGAAGTGAAAGTATTTTTAACCAATGGCTTTCAGTTGAGCGGAGAGGTAATTGGATTTGATAATTTTACAATTATCCTGAATGATAATGGTCAGCAGAAATTAATTTACAAGCATGCTGTGTCTACCATTGTGCCTGAAGAAGAGGTAAATGTAGGTTGAGCATGGAATTAATGTAAAAAGGGAAATACAAGATATTAGAGGTGATATTACAGTGTCTGGTATTAACCTTCAGCATAATTTTTTGGAAAAGATAAAAAATGAGGAAATTAAAGCAACAATATATCTTAAAAATGGAGTACAAATTGAAGGTTATATAGAAGATTATGGTCAGTATACTATTGTGATCAACAGCAGCGAAGAGACGCAGATGATATTAAAAAGTGGTATCACAACGATAGAACCAGAAAAAAGGGTTAATGATTATTTTCCTGATGAGTTTTAGATTATGTGCGATAACTTTTTGCCCTATTCGTGATTTTAAAAACCAGAAGAAGGATTGGAAAATGAAATTTAGATGCAGAGCCTGCGGAGCAAAATATGAGGCCATGAAATGGAATAATGCTGCTCGAGATGTAGTAGATGAGAATGAGTTCCAGCCTATTCAGAATGTCTATGATTCCGATAGATTATGGTATTGCCCTAACTGCAGCGAAGATAAGGCTGATGTTAGAGTGGAATTAATAGAGGAGTAAGGTTAACTATCTGGTGGATTTTAAGAGAAGAAAATGAATTATTAGAATGCAATTACCGAGGAGAATATAATATGAGCAGAAGCAAAGATTTTAAATAACTTGAAATGCGGACATTTGTCCTCCCCCTAAGCTGCTGGACATCGTAGCAGCTATAATATAGTATTAAGTCCAAGGGAGGACAAAAAACCATGGCAAAA
>NZ_FNGO01000024.1:24612-38070 GCF_900103135.1 Halarsenatibacter silvermanii
ATCAAATAAAGAAGACCCCAAACGATGTAAGGAGTGATAAAAACTATCTTTCGGTACTACGTCTTCACAGATGTAATCAGCATCATGAAAAGATTTCTGAGAAGACTTCTTGCCCATCATGAATTTTTGCCCCCATATATGTATTAAATTCAACCCTTTACTTAATTATATTATACCACATAGTTGCCTGCATTAACAGGGTTTATGGGAGTTATTATGATAAGAATTGTGACGATATTTGCCTGGAAATCATGGGGGGGTTTTTCAACACCCTCCTAGGAACGTTATACGAAAGCGAAAATCGAAAGGGTTTAAAATATGAAATTAGAGCCTATTTTAGGAAAAATCATTGAACTAACAAAAAACATTTATTTGAAGGAAATAGAAGATTATGCTTTAAAAGAGGATTTTTTAATTAGTCACAATGAGTTGAATTTGCCATTTGCCTCATTTCAATTTTGGTACACTAAAAGAGGAACAGAGATTTGTAGGGATATTGCAATAATGAGTACTAAATATGATTCTGGTTTGGATGGAGGCGATTTTGAAACTTATGAAAAAATCATTAGAGAATTTTTTAAGAAAAATGTATTTAATAAAGATCTATTTGATACAGATTTGTTAATTCCAATTCAAATAGAAAAGTTATTTGATGCGATAGTTTTACAAAATAGACCAAAAAAGTTTGCTAAAAAAGTATGGGATATTCTATATCAGCGATTATTAAATTCTTTAAAAAATTGGATTATTATTTATCCATTATCCAGAGTTTCTACCAAATCATTCAATCTAGATTATGATGGTGTTTCATTAGCTAATTCTTCTGACAGTGATTTTTGGAATCAATTTGAAAATAAGTATCCTGCGTTAGAGTTTTGGAATCCGGAAGAAGGAAAAAAAGCCCGAAGTGAAAAAAGTGTATTTTCTGATAATCCACCAGAAACTTGGCTATTATGTGAAGTTAAAGGTACGAAAAATGGTTCTAGAAATAAAGCAGGGAATTTAATGAAAAAGTTTTTAGCTGTATTATTATCATATATTTATATGAAAAATCCTAGTATTATTTATCAAAGTGCTGCAGAAGGATTTTCATATTCCTTACAAATATCTTCGGATGCGAAAAGTAGTTACCATTATTCTCATATAGAAGTTTTATTACATCCTTTAATTTCAGATATAGAGATTGATCAGCAAATTATTAATAATATAAATGAATGGTATAAAAGCTATTCATATGCTTCAAAAGAAAAATCTCATAGAGCAAATAAAGGTGCTCATTTTATCCAGTATGGTCTGTCTGCTGAAGATGAATTAGATAAATTTATTAATTTTTTTATTTCATTAGATGCCTTATTTGGAGAACGCGGAAAAGTAAAAAAAGGGATTATAGAAGGGGTATCAAATGAATACACGAATCAGGTAGAAAAACTTTACAAACTTCGATCCGAGCTAGTTCATGGAGGTTCTAGTTTTATTGAAGAATGGGATGGAATGATGAGTTATAGAGAGCATTTCAATTCAGAACCGTTATATGATGTAAGAAAAATAGCAATGCAAATGTTACGGGAATATTTTGTATAGATTTTCGCCTTCGTATAACATTGGGCTAGCGACATCTAAGCCATGGAAGTAAGCAACCGAGATGACTTATATCAGTAGAATATAGAATATTGTTTTTAAGAAAGAGACAAGCTGTATCGAAAGCAAGCTCAGAAGACGCGAACCCCAGGGACGTTATACGACATTGGTTAAGTGGGCCTTTTGAATGGATAATTTAGTTAAAGGTGTTTTGAGGTTTATCCCAGCCTTGACCACGAAGTGTGCATACCTCAAGATGAGGTCCTAATAATTGCTGCCTGGGTAGTTTGTCAATTAATTCTTGATGCCACAATCTCATTTTTTGCCACCTTTTTCAACTTATTTATAGCAAAACCTCCTTGGCACATATGCTTACAAATGAACAAAAAAGGCCACCCGCTAAGGTGGTAACTACTCGCTAATTCATAAGCAATATTGGCAAATATTTTCTTTAAGCTGTAGTGTAAGGACCTGGCCCGGAGATATAAAAGGATATTTTGAATGGTAAATGCGGACATTTGTCCTCCCCCTAAGCTGCTGGACATCGTAGCAGCTATAATATAGTATTAAGTCTAAGGGAGGACAAAAAACCATGGCAAAAACAAGCCAACAGAGAGTCGAAGTTAAAAATCGTGACAAACAGCTGAAATATATCCTGGAAAATGAATTTGAACTTTCACCACGCGAATCGGAATCAATCGTGAAGACTGCAAATGAGATATATGAACTGGAAAATTATGAACCCTCTCATCAGGCTGACAGAGGTAAAATAGTCAGGACAGTAATCTCCAAGGATGCAAAGCATGGCCCCAGATTAGAAGAACTTCCCAAAGTCAACGTTACGCTGACTAAAGACATCCAAAAAGAGGATAAAAACCTTTACCGCAAGGAAGGTAAAACCAGCCTCAGACAGTCCAAGATACTGCGTATGACCAATGAAGCCTTAGAGCAGGACGGATTACTTACCCAGGAGGATCTGGCGGATATCCTGGAAGTCTCAGTGAGAACTATAAGGCGCGATATAAAGAAGCTGGAAAAAAGAGATTTTGATGTTCCCACCAGGGGAGTTTATCAGGATATAGGGTCTGGTGTCTCCCATAAGACCAAAATAATAAAGCTTCATTTAGAATACCACACCTACTCAGAGATACAGAGAAAGACCAGACATTCATCTGCTGCCATCAAGCGATATATTACCAGTTTTGGCCGTGTCCTCCTTTCTTTAAAGAATGATCTATCTACAAAGCAGACAGCCCATATAGTTGGTATATCGGAAAAGCTGGTAAAAGAGTATACAGAAATATACCTCCAGTATAACACTGATGAGTATCAGGAAAGACTGGCCGATATAGTCAATTTAGCTGAGAGCAAAGCGGCAGTGAGAACTGCAGCAAAAAAGGGGGCTCTAAAATGACTAAGGGCCCGTTTTCTAACCTGGATAAAAGGACTTTCAAGCAGGCAGTAGTAGAACTTTTAGAGAACGAATATAAAATCTTGGGCAGTCATAAAGTACTTAAATTAATAGCAGAAGATATAGCTCAGTTAGACCATAAATACCATCACCGCAAAAAAGAGCAAGCTCTGGGCAGTTTAACCTGGGTCTCAACCTCCGATGAAAATGACAAACCAAGTTTGGGACAGAAATTAGAAGAATACAAACAGGAAGTAGTCAATTTGCCCTACATTACAGAAGAAGACATAGAGCTAAAACGCCAGAAGGTATCCAAAATAGAACATGATAAAATACGCATTGAGAGACTCGCCAAGGCTGCTAAAGAAAAAGGAGCTCTTTTAACTGTAGAGGAGCTGGCAGCCATCCTCAACCGCTCTACAGCAACCATATCCAAAAGAATCAAGGAGTATCACAAGGAAAATGATGATATCCTTCCTCTCAAGGGCTATATGCTCGATATGGGGCGAGGCACCACTCATAAAAGAAAGATACTTAAACTTTATGAGGAAGGTCTGCAGCCTCCTGATATAGCCCGTAAGACCAATCATTCGCAGCAGGCAGTTGATAGATACATCAAAGACTATGAAAGAGTGAAATTTCTTGTCAGAAGAGGTATTGAACCCGCGCAAATACAGCATATGACTGGCAGAGGTAAATCAGTAATTGAGCAGTATATTGAGATTATAGAGCATTATCATCCCGATCATGGCAATGATGAAGAAGAAAGTTAATTCGATCTTCATATTTTCATCAGGGGGTTAACCCCCTGATGAACCAGTCAACACCGTACAACCACGTCTAACCGCGGAACAGGGCGGACAAATGTCCTAAGTGTAAATTATTAAAATACTTCAATCAGCTAAAAATTGCACAAAATAAACATTACACGCGATTTACTTTCTTTAACTAATGTAAATTTCGGAGCAAAACAAAGTAAAAAAGCAAATTGGAGTAATTTAAAGTTTAGTTCTTTAAGTTATCGCCGGCTGAGAGATCACCCGTGAGTGAGATGTTAATCTTTTCTCTGGATATCTCAGCCGGCTTAATTGCTTTTTAATGGCTATAATCGGGAATATTTGGATGTGTAAATAAACTTTTAAAATATCACAACAGGAGGGCCATATACAGATATAATAAACGCTGGGTTATTGAGAAGAGTAAAAATCGGTGTAAACCAGAAGCAAAAATGAGGTTCCTCTATAATTTTCAGATTTTAAAAGTGCAAGGGTTTAAAAATTCATTAATTTTCTCGAACATCATTCAAGCTGCAACTCAAATTCAGGATCAATAAGTATTTCTAGCAATCTCATGTATAAATTTTCTCCATAAATAACATCTATCATATACTCTTCTTTGGTTTCTTTTATTCTTTTTTCAAGGTCTGAGCCCAACTCGTCTGCAAATGTAAACAATACCCCAGCATATACGTCGTACTTTGATAATGCTTCTTCTAACTGATTTATTCCAGTCGTATCATTGTCCACTCCTCCATGCTTTTTAACTTGAACAGCAATTTTGCTACTAAACCCACCAGCCAAATCATATTCAACAATAATATCTGCTCCATATTCTTTCGGACCAGCAGTATGAGTAATATTACTCTCATCATTGACATCATTCAACAAAATGTTTAAAACTAATTTTTCGGCTGTTCTATAATCAATACTTTCTTTAAGGAATTCTTTGAGATGAGGTAGTAGGCTTTGGCTAAAATTCTCAACAGACTCTTGAAATTCTTCTGGTTTCATAGCTTTTTCTTGAGAGATTTCTAGATCAGCAAGATTAATAATTTCTTCTTTGTATTTTTTTGTTCTTCTTATAGGATGTCTCTCTCTGTTGATATAATTTCTTAAGGGTGCTGAAACTTTCTCATTCTTTTTATTAAAAGAATTAATTTTTTCAACAGGCAGAATATGGCCCTGATCACCTTGGGACTCATCAAGTGAAAAATCATATTCTCCCTTTACTTCTACTATCGTAAAACTATCGCTGTCAGGTATATTTTTCACTAAAATCAGGTCTCCTGACTTTATATCTTGTAACATCCATTTGCAGCGATCCCAGGCTCTTTGAACTTTCCTATCTAATTTCTCTCCTTGTTGAATTCTCTCTTGTATTTTTCTCAAGTCAAGATCTTTTCGATAACCCCAACCCTGCCTTAATTTTCCTTCCTGAATTTCTCTTTGAAGGTAATCAATCTTGCTTTTATCAATATTCCAAATCCAACAATTCATTAATTTTCCCCCTTTATTTTTGGGTTTTATTAATACTTATTGTTACCCCAACCACGATTTCTGGCCTCTTCAATTAACTTTTCAGCCTTATCTAAAGAAGGTATGCGTGCTTGTCCTCGGGCCGCCTGGAGATTGCCATTTTCTTTGCGGTAGATAAATCTAAAACCTTCTTCAGGATTACCTTCATCATAAACATACAGTACTTCTTGGAGGCAAAGATCCCAACTACCTACATTCTCAAATATTTCGCTGCTTTTGACTTCATTAAGAACTTTTACTCGCGCCATAGTATTCACCCCTTTAGGTTTTTGCTATCATTAGTCATATTAGCCTTATGTGTCGCATGTGTCTAATGACGTTATAGAAAACAAAAATTATTTTGTCAAATGCAGTAACCATTAGATGTTAAATACAAAGGCAATATATAAGCAGTTATAGTAAAAATTGTTACTGATAAATTTAAAATCTATTATCTTCCCTGTTTTCCAAATTCCTCTCCCACCAGCCTCTCTATATCCTCCTCCGTCTGCCCATATCTATTTACCATCTCTTCCCTCCAGGCTTCCCAATCTATCTTACGCTCTCATTTTTCCAGGCGGTTTATTTAATTCAATGCGATATCTTCGTACTCTCCTGTTTCCTCCGATATATCGTGCATTTCCTCCAGCTTTTTCTACTTTAAGTCAATTAAATTTAAGCTCTCTAAAAAGTGAATACCACATTATAATACATGTTATAGTATGTTAAACACAAAACTCGAAATTCTGTCTTCATCTTCCATATTTACTTTTTTTCGGAGGCAAGGAAGAGGGGGCTATGAAGATTTCGTAGTGAAAAAAATTGCACTAGCAAATACCCGGGGAATAAAAATCATTGTGCCTTCCTTGTTGATGGCGTGTAATTCAAGGCAGGGCCGAAAAAGCACTGATAGATACTTGAGACGTTATTACCATTTATATAACAGCATTTAACGCGGATTATTTTTTGTAAACTGTTATGTAGCCCACCACTTGGAAATATATTTGAAGTAATTTCATATAAAAAATTTTCTAATAGGCATTTTTTGAATTTTTTAGAATATTATATTAGAAAAAGAAATTGAAGAGATTAAATAAATTTTCTTGAGGACCTGTGGGATAAAAACCCCCAGTTTTTTAATTTTTCTCCCCCAAAATTTCTCCGTTCAATTTTCGTGTATAATACCCGAATATACTTGATTTTTGTCTTCGAGTAGGATACCCTTAATATAGCAGTGAATAACACCCTATATTCCCTATTATAGGGTGATAAACACAAAACGGATGTTTTTACCATTATCTTCCATATTAACTTCATATCTCGTATTATTGGAAGCAAAAAAGCAGGAGGGACAAAACCGTGCCCAAAAGAAAAATACCTGATGTGTTATCTGAAAAAGAACAGCAGAAAATTTTAGGTGTTTTCAATGAAAGATATTTTTCCTCGCAGAGAAATAAGATGATGATTAAACTGATGCTGGATGCCGGTCTCAGGTTATCGGAAGCTATCAATCTCCCCTGGCAGGATGTAAATTTGCAGACGGGCGAGATTAAAATCAAGGAAAGCAAAAACGAAAAGGGAAGAATTGTCTGGCTGAATGAAGAGACTTTAGAAAAGCTTAAGAGCTGGCGGCGGAGGCAAAATGAAAAAGTGAAGGAAGAGGTGGATTTAGTTTTTACCACCAAAACGGCCAATCAATTAGGTCCCAGGAATGTAAGGTCGATGGTATATAATTATGCTGAAAAAGCGGGGACCACTGAGAAAGATATAAGCCCGCATACTTTCCGTCACACTTTTGCGACTGACCTTTACCGCAGAACCAAAAATTTGAGGCTGGTGCAGAAGGCCTTGGGGCATGCGGATATTTCCACAACTCAGATATACACTCATATAGTGGATGAAGAGATGGAGGAGGCTATGAAGAATTTTCGGGGTAAAGTAAGAGGTTAAAATATATCAAATACCGAAGCAATAAAGGTTATTTAAAGTTCTCCTGGTACTGGTGTTCCAATATTAAGATTAAAAAAAGCACTGATAGAACGAAGGAGAGATTATTACAGTTCATATATCGATAGTTAGCGGCAAATCTTTTCTGTAAACTGTGGTGTGGCACATTGTGGGAAGATATAAGGAAATAGTTTTTATATGAGCACTTAGCTTGCAGTGCCAGAAAGCAATTGTACAAAAATCCAAGGCTCAGCTTACCTGAGATGACAAAATCAATTTTACTGCTTCTACTCACAAAAAGTAAACTAAGCTCTGTAACCGTCAGGTTAATACTGATTTATGTGCTTGATTAAGTGAGTTGAAAAATAGAAAATATTTTCCTATAATGCATTTAGGGTATATGTATAAGGAGCCTAACCATTTCATAAATCACCTTAAAAAGGAGGGTTTAAAAAATGGATGAACTAAAGGGAAAATTTTATGACCTAACTGATCAAGAAAAGCTGGAATTTGCAGAAACAATTATGCCTGAAATTTGTGAACTTATAAAAAGTAATCCTGAGCAGATGCAGAAAATGATGTCTGCCTGTATGAATATGATGAGTGAAGGAGAAATGGATATGAGCCAGATGATGCAGATGATGGGTAATATGAATATGATGGGGGATAATAATTAATTCAATGCAATTATAATCTTTAATCTGGTTTAGCAGAAAGTTGAGAAGCCCCGGATTTTATTGGTTTTGCGATTATTTTTTAGATAATGGAGTGAAGACAGGAAAGGATTTAATTTGTCCAAACAATTCACTATAAATCGATCTACCCTGAATTACATCGAAAAATTCTTTAAATAGTTCTGAATCATAGGACATAAATTCTTTGAATATCTCTGAATTTTTATAAAAAATATTTGCAAGTTCAGCAGCACTTTTTAACTGAAAGTATAATTGATCTTCAATATGTTTTTGATATTGCAAAAGTGAATTTTTCTCTCCTGAAATAAATTTTATAATGGTATTTGCTGCTATTTCAGCACTGAAACAGGCATTATAAATACCTTCACCAACCAGGGGATCGGCAAGATATGCTGCATCCCCTATCAATAAAAATCTATTTCCCGCCATCTTTATATTTTTTAAACGGTTTCCGGCAAGCGGAATAGGATAACCTTTATAAAAAATATCATCTTTTGAATATGAAATTTTCTTCTGTCTTAGGTACGCAAATAACTGCTTTGTTAAATTTATATTACCGGTCCTATTTGTTCCAAGCCCAATAGAAAGCCTATTTTTCTTGGGAAATATCCAGACATACCCTCCTGGAATAAAACCTATATCTATTTCAATTCTATTATTTCTTTGATAATCTGTGTCATTTTTAAATAATTCCAGCTCTACAGCCATAATCATATTATTCTTTATATTTTCAGGATATAGATTTAGAATATTACCTGTTTTACTCCAGGCCCCATCTGCCCCTACCACTATCTTACCTTTATATGAATTTTCTTCTGTGAAGACTTCAACCATATTTTTTGAGATCTCAATATCAATTACTTTTTCCTTATCATAAAAATTTGCTCCTGCTTTACAGCTCTGTTTTAATAAAAAATCATCAAAATTTTTACGATTTACCAGTTTTATTCCCTGGCCCTGACAGCTAAAAGTATTGCACTCCTGTAAATTATAATTAAAAGTAAATTTGTTAATTGTATTTCTTACCACAGAATCCGGCAAATAAATTTTTTTGTTGTGCAATAATTCTAAAGTCTTTCCGGAAATTGCTCCTCCACAGGCTTTATATCTAGGCCAGGGTTCTTTTTCTAAAATTAATACTTCAATATCAGACTGCGCCAAATTGTATGCCAGCCAGATACCGGCCGGTCCACTTCCTATAATTATTACTTCAGAGTCCATTATTCTCACCACTTTTTTGTTTAGTGATTTGTCCATCCTGTTACACTTTTAGACCTAATTTTATCCTGCATTTTCTATACCCTTTTACAGGTCTGTCTGGAAGTTATTGTTTGCGACTTATTCTGCCAATTTTGAGATTTTCGTTTTAACTTATTGGCAATTTCAGGCTGGAAAATATCATCTGCTCCGGGATGAGTTGGCCTGGCTTCGGTAGTTGACACCATCTTCTGCAATTCTTCAGGTACATCGATAATGGGACAGGGCCGAAGCATATTATCGCTGAAAGGTATCCGTTTTTGATATTCTGTAAATAACGGATTTTTTAAGATTTCTTTCAGAGATTTGTTTTTAATATTGTCCACTGCAAAATGAACAAAAGCACAGGGTTCCACATCACCATTAGCATTAATGTGGAAATATCTATCTCCGCCCGCAATACAACCATTAGTAAGATGCCCATCATTCCAGAAATCAGCCAGAAAAATAGGATATCGCCAGCGCAGTTCGGAGCTTCTTTTCGCTAACTTTTTTCTTTGTTCAGCAGTCAACATTAGATCCAAATTTGGATCTTTTCCTATCGGAACATAGTGGAAAAGCCAGGTATATAATACCCCTCGATCTATCAGATCCTCAACGAATTTATCACTTTCCAGCAAAATATCACAATTATCTCTGGTCACCGTGATACTGCTGCCAAAAATTATCCCTCTTTCTTTGAGCAGTTTCATTGCTTTTTCAATTTTACCTGTGGTACCCTTACCCCGTCTTTGTTCAGTTTCACCCTCAAAACCTTCCAGACTTATACAGGGACTGATATTACCTGCCTTCAGGATTTTATCTGCCATATCTTCGTCAATCAAAGTTCCATTTGTATACATCATAAAAGCACAGTCATGGTGTTTCTCAAAAATATCAAATAAGTGGGGATAAACTGTAGGCTCTCCCCCTGAGAGAACAAAGAAGTGGATACCCAGTTCCTTTGCTTCTGTTATGATTCTATCAATTGTATCGAATTCTAAACTTTGAGAATTATCATATTTTCCCGCCCAGCAGCCTTCACAGTTTAAATTGCAGGCACTGGTAGGGTCCAATAAAATGGTGTAAGGAATATTGGCTCCAATTTCCTTTCCTTTTTCTTCCCGATAGGAGGTGCCCAGCAAAGTTTCCTGCACAATAAATAGATCAAGGAAATTTTCGCGGAAGGTTTGATCAAAATTTTCAAAACGTCTGGCATATTCAAAAATCACTGGTTTTTCTTCCAACAATTCTTCAAATTTTTCTAAAGCTTCAATATACATGTCATCTCTGGCTATTTTTTTAGCCCAATTGACCATTCTCGGCAGGTTATTTTCAGGATCTTCAAATCCATATTCCAAACCTTTTTGAACAAACTTTTCTACCGCTATTTTCTTGGCCAAACCAATTTTATTCAACATTACCTTCACCCCCCCTGAATATGAGGTGCATGGAACAAATTATGAGTTTTAAATACTCATATCCCCTGTTTTGCTAAGAAATTGCTCTGCTGCTGGTGATTTCTTTTGCCCACTCTTTGAAATTTTCCATCCTATTCTTTGTTTCAGAATATCCTTTTTCATAGAGATCTTTTATTTTTTGCCGGTCATTTTCTAATATATTGACCTTTACTTCATTTTGTGGCCTGAAAACAAAAACCCTATTATTTTCTTCCAGCTTTCTGACGAAATTTAAGCATTCATTATATATATTATGACGATTTTGCAATTTTTGCAGTAGACCAGGGAAATTTCTGTAAAATAACTTGAAAAGCGGCCTTATTTTAGCGGGTTTTTTATAATAATCTTCCTCTCTTGTCAGGACAAGAACATTATATTTGTAACCGTCTCGAATGGCTTTTTTAACAGGTATGGGAGCCGATATACCTCCATCAAGATAGAAATTATCCTCAATTTTTACCGGCGAACAAATTAAAGGTAGAGTACTGGAAGCCCTCAAAATTTTTTTAACAAAAAACTCAGGGCAATAATCTTTGTGCTCCATATAGACAGGGTTTCCACTTTCGCGGTCGGTTAATACCACCTTAAATTTTGCAGAGGAATTAGCAAAAGCTTCAAAGTCAAAAGGATCTATTTCAAAGGGAAGAACTTCATAGATAAAATCCATGCCAAAATAATTTCTTTTCTTTAACAGGTTCTTTAACCCCATAAATCTTTTTTTCTGAGAATAGTTCAAAAAAATCCTTTTACTTCTTTCCTTTTGTCCAGCCACAAAGTTAGCACCGTTATTTGCCCCGGCAGACACCCCAATGATATAAGGGAACATAATTTCTTCTTCCAAAAATAAGTCCAGCACTCCAGCAGTATAAGCACCTCTCATACCCCCGCCTTCTAAAACTAAACCGGTATTTACAAAAATCGAAACCCCCCCAACCTGGAAAGTGCAGCCGATAAATAATCTCGAGCTTATAAAAGGGAAAATATTCACTGAAAATGTTCAGCAGAGATACTTTGCAGGTGGCAAAACATGTTTTTCAATTTACTATTTTAACTCCTTATTTTCCTGGGTAATATTTGATTTTAATACAATATTATTATATTCGGTTTCAATCATATTATATTAAAATTTTGTCCTACTGTCAAAAATGCTATCTATATGGATTCCCCTGATTTAGAATTATCTGGTCTTTTCTCTGAAAAAATTTGCTGGAAGTTATGGGGTCAATATATTTTATTTTTTTATAGTAGGGTTATACCAGTAGTTTTTGAAAAATAACACGGCAGCCAGCCAGGAAAACAAGATTATCAGGAAAGCGACGATCGCAACTGTGGTAACTGAATGAAACAAAATATGGCCTATAAGGACATAGATTAATAACTTTGGAGCCATACCCAAAAGAGAAATAATAATATATTTCCAGTATTCAATGCCGGTGGAGCCCAACGTTATGCTGACCGGTTCTAATGGCAGGGGAAGCAATCTTATCAAAAAAACCAATTCTGGATTATCCCGGGGATTGAGGGCGAAGATTTCCTGAAGTTTGTCGCTTTTTTTAATAAATTTTTTGACAAAATCATACCCCAGTAAAAAACCGATGAAATAGGCCAGGGAAAAGTTGAGAAAGAGAGCCCCACAGATAGTCAAAAATGCCAGGGATGGAGACAGCAGCATTCCAAACAATGTATAAAGGACAGGACCGGGAAGGAAGAAAAAAACAGCTTTGATAACTAACAGCAGAAAAATAGTGGTGATACTTCGAAAATGATTCTCTGTTTCTAAAACAAATTCCTCTATATCAAGTTCTATCAAATCTCGTCCAAAAGAAAACAGGAGAGCAAGGATTATTAAAGCCAGCAGAATTTGATAGATATACTTTTTTTTCATAAAATTTCCTCTTTGTTAAGGTTTATGGGGTTCAATCACAAAAGAGGGTAATCTGAGCTAAATTCAGCTATCTATTCTGATATTATCTTTGTTCAATTATTATATTATTATATTGGAATATAATTGTCAAACTTTAGTGCAAGTTAAATTATAACGTGTGAGTTGGTTTAAGCGAGTTGAAAAAGAGAAAATATTTTCTTATAATGCATTTAAGGTATATGCATAAGGGAGTAAATTACAGATAGCAGCTTACTTTGAAAAGAAGGTGGTGGCAAAAAATTTAAAAAAGAGAAGGGAGGAATAATCTTATGACAGCAGATAAAACTGATGATGATAGTTATCTGGATACTTCGTACTGGAATGGCATGATCAAAATGAGTCTATCCCGTTTATTTATACTCAGATGCCTGTTTGAAGAGCCCATGCATGGTTATGCAATTACTAAAAGGATTTCGGAATTGACCAGCGGCTGCTGTGCCCCCACTGAAGGCAGCCTGTATCCTGCCCTTAATGAATTTCAGAAAAAAGGATATGTGACTTCTGAAAGCAGAACAGTTAACGGCAGAGAGCGCAAAACATACAAACTAACTGATAGAGGAGAGGAAGCTTACCGTACAGGCCTGGAAGCCTGGGAGGAAACCGCTGAAGCTCTTCTGGAAGCAAAAAAAGAGCTTGAATTATCAGGTTAATTTCCCGATAAAGTGAATATGGACTTTGCAGCTGACAGGAAAAGGAGGTAGTAATATATATAATGATCAATTCTCTACAATACAGTGTGGGATACTTCTTTAATCTGGCCCTTTATTTAGTCCCACTATTTATAGTAGCAACCTTTCTGGTCGGGCTGGTACGCGAATACCTGGATGAAGATAAAATTCGCCGCACATTATCAGGGCGCAGCACCTTTGTCAGCCATCTTCTGGCCAGTATTTTCGGGGCTATCACCCCTTTT